>NZ_JACFYJ010000033.1:0-80939 GCF_037126505.1 Paraburkholderia bengalensis | reverse complement strand
GCACCGGCGCCGATGGCGGGAGCGCCGCGCCGGATGGCGCGCGGGCGTCGTTGGCGGCGGGATCGTGCAGAACGGGCGGGCCGGACTGAATGGGGGGGAACGGCAGTCGCGCTGCCCGCATGCGTGCGCGACAGGCCGGCAATCGCGCGCGTGAGCGCTTCGGGCACGGGCGGCAGCTTCTGCTGCGAGAAGGCGGCGTGATAGGGCAGGCTGGACGCGCGAAAGAGGGCGATGCGCTCCGCAAGTTCCGGCGAATCGTCGAGTTCGCGCTCGATTTCGCGGCGCTCGTCGATATCGAGTTCGCCGTCCACGTAGGCCATCAGCATGAGGTCGTCGACTTTCATGATGCCGAGTCCTTGCCGCCCGCGGCGACCTGCACCGGTTGCGTGGCCTTGCCCGCGAACAGGGCGCCGATTGCCTGACGCGCGCGCGACAGGCGGCTCATCACCGTGCCGATGGGCACGTTCAGCGCTTGCGCCGTTTCGCTGTAGCTGAGACCCTCGACGGCGACGAGCAGCATCACGACACGCTGCGCTTCGGGCAGGCGCTGCACGGCTTCGATGATCTGCGCGTTCATCGTGATCTGTTCGGGCGTGCGCGCATGCGGGTCTTCGATCGTCTCCAGGAAATCGTCGTCCCAATCGAGGCTAGAGCGGCTGCGCACGGACCGCGCGCGCAGCTCGTTGATCCACGTGGAATGAACGATCGAGAACATCCAGCTAAGAGGCGCGGTGTCGGCCTGCAACTGATGCGCGCGTTCCAGCCCGCGCACGCAGGCGCGCTGCACGAGATCCTCGGCGTCGTGCTGATCGCCGGAAATGCGCAATGCGAACGCCCATAACCGTGGAAGCATGGCGGGCAACATGCCGGACAAGTCTGCGCCTGTCATTGAAGTCTTTCCTTCCTGTTGACTCGTTGGTCTGCCTCCGATGAAGGCATGAGGCGGCGCGCAACGGTCCTCGGGCGCAGCCAAAACCACGGACGGAACTCAAGCTTGCAATCTTAGCGTCGATCCCGGAATGCTGCTCGCGAGCGGCTGAAGGCGCGTGCGCCCGAGCGAAGGCGAAAGGCCCGTGAAAGACACGCAGCGCTTGCGGCGGGTGAGAACGGTCGGAGCCGATGAGCTAATGATCGGATAACCATCAGATAACGATCAGATAAGATACGGCCCGCGATAAATTTTCCGACCGATGGAGTGTTTCAGTGATTCAGCCGAGCAACGTATTCAAGGACAACCTCGCGCAGCTGCCGGGCATCGAAGGCATCGAGCGTATCGATCTCGTCGACGGCCAGGGCGCCGTGGTCGCGACGATCGAGAACAAGCCAGGCAAGCAGGGGTCGCTTGCCGTGTACCACTATTTGCGCACGGCCTTCGGCACGCTCGACGCGAAAGCCGCGGAGCATGGCCTTGCCGTGTTCGCCGAGCACACTGCCGACGCGCGCAACCGTCCCGGCGCGCATCCGAACGTCGACCGTCTGCTGGCCATTGCCGCAGGCGGCGAGGCGCTGCGCATCGACGTGACCGCGGCGGCCTGAGCGTTTCAGGTAAAAGTCGACGTGCGGCTGATGTCGTAACAGCACGCGGCGGCAGCCGGCGTCACAGCAACCCCAGCGACAGCGCCTTGAGCGTCGCGGCCGCGCGCGTCGAACAGTCCAGTTTGCGGAACACGCTCTCGACATGCGTGCGCACCGTGCTCGGACTCAACGCGAGATCGCGGGCCACTTCCTTGTTGCTCGCGCCGCGCGAAATACCGCGCAGCACGTCGATCTCGCGCGCGGACAAACGCGCTGTCTGCGCACGCGGATTGACGACGCGCCGCTGCGCCGGTCCTGCATCGATCAACGCACCGACCACGTCGGCATCGAAGCGTCCTTGCGCGGCTTCTTCGTGCAACTGCCGTGCGGCGTGGTCGTCCGTCAGCGCCGCGCGCCACGGACGCGCCGCGCGCAGCGCGACCCACGCCGCGCTCGCCGCCAGAATGCGCGCGTCGAGCGACAGCGCGGCGCCCGCAGCGCCGCGAAAATAGCCGGAGCCGTCGAGGCGCTCGTACGCGTACGAGCCGAGTTCGGCGGCATCGGCGAGCGTGCCCGTCTGCCTGCCTGCGCGCGACGTCCAGTACGGCACGAGCCGCGCTTTTTCCCAGGCTGCCTGTGAGAGCCGCGCGGGCGTGTTCCAGACGGGATTGGGCACGGCCGCGCGCCCCATGCCGTGCACGAGGCCTGCGCAATAGAGACGTTGCTGCGCGCTCGCGTCGAGCGCGAAGTGCGCGGCGCACCCGGCGGCCGTGGCGGCGACGTTGCGCGAGTAGCCCGTCATCCACGGCAGCTTGAGATCGATGATGTCGGCGATCAACTCGACGGGGGCGGCCTCCGTCATCTGCGGCGTCAGCAGCGCGGCATCGACGGATGCGGCGTCCGCGCCTTCGAGTTCGGCGAGCCAGCTCGCCGCGTGGCCCGTCACGAGGCGCGCGAGCGTATCCGGATAGCGCGAACCCGCGCGCTGGCCGATCAGCGCATGCGCCCGTTCAAGGCCGTACGTGCGTGAGAAGATTTCCAGTTCGCCCGCCAGCGTGACGGCGAATACGGTGGCGGGCACGGCGCTTCCCGCCAGATGATCCGGCGTGCCGCTGCCGTCCCAGGCTTCGAATACATGCCGCAACGTCGCTTCCGTGTCCCCGCCGAGGCCGAGCATGCGCGCCGCTTCGCCCGACACCTCGCAGTGAATGCGCGCGAGCGGCGTGAGGACGGCGCCCACGTCGCCGTGCGGATCGATGGCATTCGCCCAGTCCGGCTTGAGCGCGAGCATCGCTTCGCGGCTGGCAACGTCGTCGCCGAGCGCTTCGGCGAATCCGGCCGCATTCGCCGTGCAGCCGGACCAGCGCAGCAGCGACGCCTCGGACACGGCGACCACGGCCGCCTCGCCGAGCCCGGCCGCGCGCGCGAGCTGGATGGCGAGCCACGCGGTGCGGATCGAATGATCGGTTGGCTGGCCCATGCTCAGATCGCCGATGAAGGCGAGCGCCTTGACGGCATCGAACACGCGAACGGCGGAGCCGGATGTGCCTGACGAAGTCTGCATGTACGGGAGGAGCGGGTGCGGGTGAGGAGTGTCGAAAACGGGTGTCGAAAAACGGGCACCGATGTCGAGCGTCACTATACCCCGCGCGGCTGCGCGCGCCAGGTCGGTCATTTGACCGATACCGGCGGACCGGGGCGTCTGCGAAGCTGTCGTCCCGTTCGACTCCTCCACCGACATAGAAAGGGCAAACCGCTCATGAATTCGCTTATCAGGAAGTGCCTCGCCTCCGTCATGGTGGCCGGGGCCGTGCTGTCGCTGCAATCCGCGCAGGCCGCACAGGCCGCACAGGCCGCACAGGCCGCGCAGGCCGCACAGCCGCAGGATCTGAAGGGCAAGAACGTCGTGCTGGTGCACGGCGCATTCGCCGACGGCTCCAGCTGGGAGAAGGTGATTCCCCTGCTCGAAGCGCGCGGCCTGCACGTGGTCGCCGTGCAGAATCCGCTGAGCTCGCTCGCCGACGATGCCGCCGCGACAAAGCGCGCGATCGACGCGCAGCAGGGGCCCGTCGTGCTCGTGGGCCATTCGTGAGGCGGCGTCGTCATCAGCCAGGCGGGCAACGACGACAAGGTGAAGGCGCTCGTCTACGTGGCCGCGTTCGCGCCTGACAGCGGCCAGTCGATCAACGACATGCTCAAGGGCAAGCCCGCGCCCGTTTGGGCCGGCGAGTTGCAGAAGGATTCGGGCAACTTCCTGACGCTGTCGCCGAAAGCCGTCACCGACGACTTCGCGCAGGACCTGAACCCGGCGCAAAAGCGCGTCGTGGCGGCGACTCAGGGGCCGTGGTTCGCCGGCTGCATCGACGACAAGGTGACGGACGCCGCGTGGCATTCGAAGCCTGCGTACTTCGTCGTCGCGAATTGCGACCGCATGATCGATCCGCGCCTGCAGGACGCGATGGCGGGCCAGATCAAGGCGAGGGTGACGCACGTCGACGCGAGCCACGTCGCGATGCTCAGCAAGCCCGAAGCGGTGGCGAACGCGATCATCGAGGCGGCTGCCAAGGCGCAGTGACTGTCCAGCTTCTGATGCAAGAACCGCGACGCGTCGCAAGACGCGCCGCGGTTTTTGTCATTGGATGCGCCGCCGCCCGGCGGACACCGAGCGCCGCGACCGCCGTCCCGGCACGACGGATGCACACACACGAGGGCGGCATGCGCGTGAGCCGTCCAATTTTCAGAATTGATCGATTCGCGCAGAATGACTGATCGATTTGCGCAATCACCGCAGAAAAGCTACACTCGGATCTGATCGATTTGATCGAATGGTGATTGTTCCAATCAAAATCGCGCCGGAACGCGATACCAAAAAGCCAGGAGACTCGCATGGTTCAGATTCCCATCAAACGCTCGATCGAGCGCATTCCCGGCGGCATGATGATCGTGCCGCTGCTTCTCGGCTCGCTGGTGGCGACGTTTTTGCCCGGCATGCCGAAGTTCTTCGGGTCGTTCACCAATGCGCTTTTCACGGGCGCGCTGCCGATTCTCGCCGTGTTCTACGTGTGCATGGGCGCGAGCATCGACGTGAAGGCCACGCCGTATCTGATGAAAAAGGGCGGCGCGCTGCTCGTCACGAAAGTGGGCGCGGCGGTGATCGTCGGCGTGATTCTCGGGCATCTGATAGGCGAGCGGCCGATTTCGTCGGGTCTGTTCGCGGGGATTTCGACACTCGCTGTCGTCGCCGCGATGAACGACACGAACGGCGGGCTCTATATGGCGCTGATGGGTCAGTACGGCCGCTCGGAAGACGTGGGCGCATACACGCTGATGTCGCTCGAATCGGGCCCGTTCCTGACCATGGTGACGCTTGGCGTGGCCGGTCTGTCGGCGTTTCCGTGGCAGACGCTGGTGGGCAGCATCCTGCCGCTCGCGCTCGGCATGCTGCTCGGCAATCTCGACCGCGACATGCGCGACTTTCTCTCGAAGGCCGTGCCCGTGATGATTCCGTTCTTCGCACTGGCGCTCGGCGCCGGGCTCGATCTGCATAAGGTGTGGCAGGCCGGGCTGCTGGGCATCGGGCTGGGCATCGCCGTCGTGATCGTGACGGGCATCCCGCTGTATTTCGCCGATCGCGTGACGGGCGGCACGGGCGTCGCCGGCGTCGCTGCGGCAAACACCGCGGGTAACGCGGCCGCCGTGCCTGCGCTGGTCGCGGCGGCGAACCCGGTATACAACGAAGCGGCGCAAAGCGCGACGCTGCTGGTGGCGGCGTGCGTCGTCGTGACGGCCATCGTGTCGCCCATCCTCACTGCGTCGGTGGCCAAGCGCTACCAGCAGCGGCAAGAACGCTCGCGCGCGAAGAGTCACAAAGAGCTTGCATGATGAAGATTCTGATCATCGCGGACGACCTGTCGGGCGCCGCGGACTGCGCGATCGGTTTCGCCAGCGCTGGGCATCGCACGGTCGTCACGCTCGATGCGGCGCGCACGCAGGCGCATGAAGGCGCCGACACGATCGCCGTCGATACCGACACGCGGCGCCTGACGCCGCAGGAAGCCGCGGCGCGCACGGCCGCGGCCTACGCGGAAATGAGCGTGCGCGGCCAGCGGCTTTACAAGAAAATCGATTCGACGTTGCGCGGCAACTGGGCCGCTGAAGTCGCGGGGCTGCAGGCGCTTGCGGGCATGGCGATCGTCGCGCCCGCGTTTCCCGCGACGGGCCGTGCAGTGCGCGGCGGCCGCGTATTCGTGCACGGCGAGCCGCTCGAACAGACGCCGACGTGGAAGCTCGAACACGCCGGCCTGTCCGCCGACATCGCCACGCAACTCGAAGCGGCGGGCCTGCCATCCGAGCGGCTCGACGCCGAGGCGCTGCGCGATGATCCGCAGGCGCTTGCCGCGCGCATCGAAGCGCTGGCGGCCAAGGGCGTGCGGGCGCTGATCGTCGATACGCAAACGGAACACGCGCTGCGCGCGCTCGCCCGCGCGACGCTGCACAGCGACGCAGCGTTTTTCTGGGTCGGCTCGGGCGGTCTCGCCCGCGAAATCGCAGCGCTCGATGTGCGCCGCAGCGACGCACAAGACAGCGAAGCGCGCGCCGTCTATCCGGGCGGCCCGATCCTGATTCTGGTCGGCAGCCTGTCGGCCGTGAGCGAGCGGCAATGCGCGATGCTGCGCGAGCGCGGCGGGGTCGAGGAATTGATCGTGCCGCCCGCGGTGCTGCGCGAAGGCACGCGTCATCGCGACTGGCGCGCGTGGCAGGAGCAGGTCGGCGTGTCGCTGAAGGGGGGAGCCGATCTGCTGCTGCGCATCGGCCGCGACGACGCATTCGATCCCGCCGAGGGCGCGCATCTGTCGGCGGCGCTCGCGGCGCTCGTCGAGCCGCACTTCACGAAAACGGGCGGCGTGATCGCCACGGGCGGCGAGACCGCGCGCGCCATGCTCGTCGCCGCGCGCATCGGCAATCTGCAACTGCTGGCGGAAGTCGAAGCGGGCGTGGCCGTGGGCCGGCCGCTCGACGCGGCGCGCGCGCATTGCCCCGGCGTCGTGACGAAGGCGGGCGCGTTCGGCACCGATCACGCGCTGTACGCCGCGTGGCTGACGCTGCGCAACGAAACCGAACGGGACGCCGCGTCGCGCTGATTGCGCCGGCGTCCCGCGAATGAATAGCGAACCCTGTAGCCAAAGAGATCACACACAATGAGCAACTACCTTCCCGTAATCGGCATCACGATGGGCGATGCGGCCGGCGTCGGCGCGGAAGTCGTCGTCAAGAGCCTCGCGCACGCATCCGTCTACGCGCAATGCCGTCCGCTCGTGATCGGCGACGCCAAGCGTCTTGCGCGGGCGAACGAGATCGTCGGCGGCGAGATGAAGATTCGCCGTATCGACGATGCCGCCGACGCGCGCTACGAGCAGGGCACGATCGACTGCATCGACCTCGGCCTGATACCTGACGATCTGCCGTTCGGCGAGCTGTCGGCTCTCGCGGGCGATGCGGCGTATCAGTACATCAAGCGCGCCGTCGAGCTCGCGCAGGCGGGCAAGATCGACGCGATCTGCACGGCGCCCCTGAACAAGGAAGCGCTGCACGCGGGCGGCCACAAATTTCCGGGCCATACGGAGATGCTTGCGCATCTGACGGGCGTCGACGAAGTGTCGATGATGCTCGTTGCGCCGCAACTGCGCGTGATTCACGTGACGACGCACATCGGCATCATCGACGCGATCCGCAAGATCGAGCCGGGTCTCGTGCAGCGGACCATCGAGCGCGGTCATGCGACGCTCGTGAAGGCGGGCATCGAACGTCCGCGCATCGGCGTGTGCGGGATCAATCCGCATGCGGGCGAAAACGGTCTGTTCGGTTACGGCGAAGAAGAAGAGAAGATCATTCCCGCTGTGAAGCTGCTGCAGGAACGCGGCCTCGACGTGACGGGCCCGCTGCCCGCCGATACGCTGTTTTTCCGCGCGGGCCGCGGCGACTTCGATCTGGTGGTCGCGATGTATCACGATCAGGGGCACGGTCCCGTCAAGGTGCTCGGTCTCGAAGCGGGTGTGAACGTGACGGTGGGGCTGGAGGTGATCCGCACATCCGTCGATCACGGCACGGCATTCGATATCGCGGGCAAGGGCGTGGTCGACGAAGGCAGCATGCTCGAAGCCCTGCGCCAGGGGGCGGAACTCGCGACGCGGCGGTGAGGGTTGCAGGCACGGCGGGCGCACGGAGCGTGGGACTCGCTGGTGTAATATCGAGCCCCCTTCACCCACTCCCGCAGACGTGAAAAAAACCACCGACCGTCATCAGGCGATACTCGACCTGGTCCGCACGCGCGATGCCAACGTCGAGGCATTGTGCGCCGCGCTGGGCGTGTCGGAAGCGACGATCCGCCGCGACCTGAACACGCTTGCGAAGCAGCGGCGTCTGGTGCGCACGTATGGTGGCGCGACGGCGCTCGTCGGCGTGCACGAGCCGGAAGCGTCGCTCGAAGAACGCAAGGCGGCGCAGCGCGAACAGAAGGATGCGATCGCGCTGGCGGCCGCCGGGCATGTGCGCGACGGCGACACGGTGCTGCTGGACGGCGGCACGACGTGCGCCGCGCTCGCATGGCATCTGTCGACGCGCGAATCACTGCACGTGGTCACCAACAATCTGCTCGCGGTGACGGCGCTCGCCAATGCGCCAGGCGTGCGGCTCACGCTGATCGGCGGCGAGTTGCGCGGGTCGAGCATGAGCACGCTCGGGCCGTTGGCCGAGCTGATCCTGAGCCGCCTGACCGTCGATTGCGCGTTTCTCGGCGCGGACGGCGTGGTGGCGGGATTCGGCCTGTGCGAAGCGTCGGCGCAGCAGGCGTATCTGAAGGAATGCATCGTCGCGCGGGCGGCCGAGATCATCGTGCTCGCCGATTCCGACAAGCTGGGCCGCGCGCGTCAGCAGCACTGGACGCCGCTGCAGCGCGACTGGCGGCTCATCACATCGTCTTCCGCAGATGAATCGCGGCTCGCGCCGTTTCGTGCGCTCGATGAAGTGACCGTCGAACTCGCGTCGTAATCCGCGCCGCGCGCGTCGGCCTCTACGTCATCACGTCTCGAAGCGGTTGCCCGCGTCGCGCAGCCGGCGCATGCCACTGTCGAGATGCGCCCGCGCGCTTTCCTTGTCGCCAAGCCGCATCTGCTCATACGCGCGCTGCGCGATCGCATGCGGCACCTGTTTGAGCGGCCGGTTAGCCTGCATCGCCTTGAGCTGCACTTCGGCGGCGCGCTCCAGATAGTACAGATCGTCCCACGCTTCGGCGATGCTCATGCCTGCCACCATCACGCCGTGATTCTTCAGAAACAGGATGTCCGCGTCGCCCATCGCCTGCGCGATGCGGTCACCCTCGGAGGCATCGAGCGCGAGCCCGTTGTAGTCCTCGTCGACAGCCGTGCGGCCGTAGAATTTCAGCGCCGTTTGTCCGAGCCACAAGAGGGGCGGCCCGTCGAGCAGGCACAGCGCCGTCGCGTTCGGCATGTGCGTGTGAAACGCGGCCTTCACGCGCGGCATCGCACGATGCACGCGCGCGTGGATATAGAACGCGGTCGCTTCGGGATGACCGGCGCCCTCGATCACATTGCCGTCGAAATCGCAGATCAGCAGACGCGATGCCGTGATCTCCGAAAACGCAAAGCCATACGGATTGACCAGGAACAGATCGTCATGCCCCGGCACGACAGCGGAGAAATGATTGCACACGCCTTCTTCGAAGCCGTGTTGCGCGGCGAGCTGAAAGCACGCAGCCAGTTCGATGCGGGCGGCGCGCACGGCGTCGGCATCGAGACCGGCGCGCGGCGACATAGACGTGGTCCTGACATTGAGCGTGTGAGCCATCACAGATCCTGTACGCAATTCACCAGCCGTTCGCCGCGAACAGCGGCGGCACCTGGTCGAGTGTCGAAAGCGTGGCGTCGGGCGTGTAGTCGGGCAGCAGCGTGCGCCCCGTGCCCCGATCGATCCACACGCAGCGAAAACCGATATCGCGCGCGGCCGCATGATCCAGATGCGGGCTCGCGCAGATATGCACGACATCGTCGCGCGATACGCGAAGCTGCTGATGAGCATAGTCGAAAAGCCGGCGATCGGGTTTATACGCGCCCGCCTGCTGCGCGGTGATCACGCGGTCGATGTAACCGCCCAGTTGCGCGACGTTGCCGGCAATCACGTCGTCGTCGGTGTTCGACACGATGCACAGCCGATAGCCCGCTTCCTTCAGCGCGCGCAACGTGCCCACCACTTCGGGAAAGGGCGGCATCGCCGAAATGCGGTCCGTGAGCAGGCGAATGTCGCCCGCGTCCGCATCCAGCTTGAATTCATGCAGCGCGATACGCAGCGCCTCGCCAGCGATGTCGCGAAACGAGCGATGCGGCGGCGTCTGTTCGAGGGCGTGCTCGTGCTTGTCATAGACGGCAAGGAACGCGCGCGGATCGATAGCGGCGGCGTGCTTGCTGGCGAGAATCGCCACGACGGCGTCGCGCAGTCCTTCGTCCCACTGAATCAGCGTGCCGTAGCAGTCGAACGTCAGCCATGACGGGCGCGGCGTGTTGTGGAGTGACATAGTCGTTCCTTTTTCGTGAGGCGTCGAGATGCAGCCCAGATTAGACAAGCCGCCGCATATTTGGAAATTAAATTAAAATGGCCTGCTCAGTGAAAATGCAAATATGGAGCGCCACCATGCTCGACCTCGACCTGCTGAAGACGCTCATTTGCGTCGTCGACGAAGGCAGCTTTACGCGAGCCGGCGACCGCGTGCATCGCACGCAGTCCACTGTCAGCCAGCAGGTGCGGCGGCTCGAGGAACTGGTCGGCCGCACGCTGCTCACGCGCGATCGCACGGGCAATCAGGTGACGGCGACCGAATATGGCGAACTGCTCGCGCAATATGCACGCCGGCTGATCGCGCTGTCGCAGGAAGCGCAGGACGCGCTCGCCAGCGACGTCTCGCGCACGCCCATCCGCATCGGCGTGCCGGAAGATTTCGACGCGCGGCGCATGGCCGCGATCCTGTCAGGCTTCGTCAAGGCGCGGCCCGACGCGCGGCTCGAAACGGTCGCGGGCATGAGCGCCGATCTGCATCGCAAGCTCGCGGGCGGCGAGATCGAGATTGCGCTCGTCAAGCGCGAGCCGGGCAGCGGGCCGTGTCTCGCGTCGTGGCCCGAGTCGCTCGTGTGGGTGCGCGGCCGTCAGGTCGAGGTGCCGCCCGAAGGCGGCGAGCCGATTCCCCTCGCGCTGTTTCCACAAGGCTGCGTGTATCGGAAGCGCGCGATCGGGAGCCTCGACCACACGCAGCGCAGCTGGCGTGTCGCGTTCGGCAGCCACAGCCTGACGGGCATCCAGGCGGCTGTCGCGAGCGGGCTCGGCATCACGGTGCTGCCCACGACCGCGGTGCTGCCGGAACACAGCGTGTGCTTCGATCTGCCGCGTCTGCCGCCGACGGAGCTGGCGCTCGTCAGCGGCGGCGGCGCGCTGAATGCGGTGCAAGCGGCGCTGGTGGACTTCCTGCGCGACGCCGTGGCCATCTAGTGCGCCTGTCCGCCTGGTTCGCCGCGCGGCGGCCCGCTACGTCGCGCGGCGCGGGAAGAAGCGGTTCTCCGGGCGCGGCAAGCCGAGATGATCGCGCAGCGTCGTGCCTTCGTACGCACGCCGGAAAATGCCGCGTCGTTGCAGTTCGGGCACGACCTTGTCGGCGAAATCGTCAAGACCGCCGGGCAGGTATGGAAACATCACATTGAAGCCGTCGGAGCCGCGCTCGGTCAGCCATTGCTCCATCTGATCGGCAATCGTCGCGGGCGTGCCGACCATCTCGAGGCCCGAGTAGCCGCCGATGCGCTGCGCGAGCTGGCGGATCGTCAGCTGCTCCGCGCGCGCCCAGTCGACCACGCGTTGCCGCGCGCTCTTGCTCGCGTTGCTTTCGGGAATCTCGGGCAGCGGCGAATCGGGATCGAGCTGCGACACGTCGTGGCCGAGCGCAATCGACAGCGAGGCGATGCCGCTGTCGTAGTGAACGAAGGTATCGAGCAGCGCGCGCTTTTCGCGCGCCTCGTCGAGCGTATCGCCGACCACGACGAACGCGCCCGGCAGAATCTTCAGATGGTCAGGGTCGCGGCCCGCGCGTTCGACTCGCGCTTTCACGTCCTCGTAGAACTGCTTGCCCACGGCGAGCGACGGCGGCGCGGCGAACACGGCGTCGGCCGTCTCCGCGGCGATCTGGCGTCCCGCTTCCGACGAGCCCGCCTGCACCACGACCGGCCAGCCCTGCACCGGGCGCGCGATGTTGAGCGGCCCGCGCACGGACAGGTGCTCGCCCTTGTGGCCGAGCACGTGCATGCGCTCAGGGTCGACGTAAATCCCGCTTTCGACGTCGCGGACAAAGGCGTCGTCGGCCCAGCTATCCCACAGGCCCGTGACGACCTCGTAGAACTCCCGCGCGCGGTGGTAGCGCTCGCCGTGCTCGACATGCTCGTCGAGCCCAAAATTGAGCGCCGCGTCGGGGTTCGACGTGGTCACGAGATTCCAGCCCGCGCGGCCGCCGCTCAGATGATCGAGCGACGCGAAACGCCGCGCGACGTGATAAGGCTCGTCGAATGTCGTCGACGACGTGGCGATCAGGCCGATGCGCTCCGTCACGGCCGACAGCGCGGACAGCAGCGTCAACGGCTCGAACGACGTGACGGTATGGCTGCGCTTGAGCGCGGCGGGCGGCATGTTGAGCACGGCCAGATGATCGGCCATGAAGAACGCGTCGAAGCACGCGCGTTCGAGTGTCTGCGCAAAACGCTTGAGGTGCGCGATGTTGAAGTTGGCATCGGGATAAGCGCCCGGATAGCGCCACGCGCCCGTATGCAAACTCACGGGACGCATGAACGCGCCAAGATGCAGCTGACGGGAACGGGTCATGGGGAAAGCCCTCGTCGAAGCGGTGAGCGAAATGCGGATCGAGCGAAACACGATACGACAAGCGCGTTTTTTCGGCAGGCGCGTTGCCATGCGCGATCGACGCGCCTGCACGGCTGCGCGGCGGGAATAAGCGTCATCTGCGCTGAAATCGATGCGAGACGTACCCAACTGTTCGCCAAATCCGCCTAATGACGGCGTCTGCTTGTTTTTGCACGTCCGCGCGTTTTATCCTGTCATGTTTGAAATTCGCAAGGGGATAGCATGGACCGCGTACAGGCAATGGAGGTGTTCACCCGTGTGGTCGATGCGAACAGCTTCACGCGCGCGGCCGAGCAGCTCGGCATGCCGCGCGCGACGGTGACCACGACCATCCAGAATCTCGAAGCGGTGCTGGGTGTGCGGCTGATGAACCGGACCACGCGGCGTCTGTCGCTCACGCCGGAGGGCGCGGCGTACTACGAGCACTGCATCCGCATCATTACCGACATCGCCGAAACGGACGCGAGTTTCCAGGCGGGCAACCGCAAGCCGAGCGGCGCGCTGCGCGTGCATATGCCGACCTCGCTCGGACGCCATCTGGTGATTCCGGCGTTGCAGAGCTTTCATCAGCGCTATCCCGACATCGCGCTCGATCTCGGCATGTCCGACCGGCCCGTGGACCCCGTCGAAGAGGGCATCGATTGCATGATCCGCGGCGGTCCGCTCGAAGACTCGTCGATGGTCGCGCGCAGGATCGGCATTCTCAAGCGCGTGACGTGCGCATCGCCCGACTATCTGCGGCGCTTTGGCGAACCGTCCAGCATCGACGACCTCGCTGCGCACCATGCGGTGAATTTTCGGGTCATGCATGGCGCGCGGCCAATGCCGTGGATCTTCCTCGTCGACGGCAAGGCGACCGAGGTGCGGATGGACGGCGTCGTCACCGTCAACGATTCGGAGGCGTACCTCACCTGCGGCCTCGAAGGCTTCGGGCTGATCCAGCCGATGCTGTTCATGGTCGCGCAGCAGCTGCGCGACGGCTCGCTGCGCGAAGTGCTGCCCGACTTCAAGCCGAAGCCCAAGCCGATTTCGATCGTCTATCCGAACAACCGGCATCTGTCGGCGAAGGTCCGCGTGTTCGCCGACTGGGTCGCGGAGCTGTTCGAATCGACGCCTTCGCTCGCGGGCGGCGAAGAGCGGCGCGCCGACGTGACGAAGCGCACAATGCAGCCGCAGATGCAACTGGATACCCCGCACGAAGCGCAGCCGAACCGCGGGCCGATCGCCGCGTAGCGTCGCGCGTGCGTCTGTCCTGTCGCCGCATGGACCTCAAGCAAATCCAGTACTTCATCGCGCTGTTCGAGGACGGCTCCGTGACGCGCGCGGCCAAGCGTCTGAACATCGTGCAACCCGCGCTCAGCATGCAGATCGCGAAGCTGGAAGCGGAAGTGGGGCGCCCGCTGTTCGAACGCGGTCCGCACGGCATGACACCCACCGACGCTGCGCGTCTGATGTATCGCCTCTACACGCCGATCATGCGCGACATCGAGCACGCGCGCGTGCAATTGAGCCGTCAGGACATGATCGTCACGGGCCGCGTGTCGCTCGGCATGGTGGCATCGGAGACGGAAAGCGTGCTCGCCGAGTCGCTCGCCCGGTTCAACGCGCTCTTTCCGCAAGTCGAGGTGTCGGTGGCCGACGGCTTCAGCGCGCAATTGATCGACGGCGTGCAGGCAGGGCGTCTCGATGCCGCAATCGTCAACAAGCCGCGCGGCCGGCTGTCGCTCGACATGCAGCCGCTGCTGGTCGAGGAGATGGTGTACACGATAGGCGCGAAATGCAACGTGCAATTGCCGCCGACCATCGACCTGTCGGCGCCGCCCGACGTGGAACTGGTGCTGCCGACGCGCCGCAACGGTCTGCGCGGCGCGCTCGATGCCGCGCTGCTGGCCGCCGACATCGTCATCAAGCCGACCTTCGAGATCGATCTGCTGAGCACCATCGTGCAGTTCGTCGAGCAGAGCTGCGTGGCGACGATCCTGCCGCGCGTCGTCGTGCAGCGCAAGGTCGACGAAGGCACGCTGCGCGCGCACCGCATCGCGAAGCCGCCCATTCTGCGGCACATCGTTCAGGTCTCGCACCCGAAGCGCCCCATTGGGCCCGTCGCGCAGGCGCTGATCGACATCATTGCCGACGAGATCCGGCAGGTCACGAAGAGCGCCGCCGACGCCTAGCGCGCGGCAGCGTTTTTTTCCCGCGTCAACCGTCGTTGCGCGCGGCGGGTTGATCGAGACGCCCGCGCGTCTCGGGCACGATGAACGCGCCGATCAGGAAGATCACGCTGATTGCGCCGACAAAGATCGCGAGCATGACGGGCAACTGGCTCGTTTCCTTCGCGACCAGCGACACGAACGTCGGCATCATGCCGCCGATCGCGAAGCCGATGTTCCATGACAGGCCCGTGCCTGTCGCGCGGATCGCCGTCGGGAAGCGTTCGTTGAGGAAGATCAGGATCGGCGCGTAGCCGGCGCTGCCCAGCGCGCTCAACAATACCGCGTAGATGCCGAGCGTCGTGAGGTTCTGCGCGGTCGGCAGCAGCAGGAACAGTCCCGGCAGCGCGACGAGGCGTATCAGCCCGAGCCACACGAAAGCCGTCTTGCGGCCGATGAATGTGCTCAGATGGCCCGCCGCCACCGACGCGATCACCACTGCGATGCTGCAGATCATCAGGATCGCAGCGGCCGCGCCGTTGGGCGCGTGGCTCACCACTTTCAGGAAGGTGGGCAGATAACCCGACGTCAGGTAATAGCCGCTGCCGCCGCCGATGGTGAGCAGCAGATTGACGAACAGGACCGAGCGGTAATCGCGCGAAAACAGCGTGCGCAGCGGCGAGCGGACGATCTCGACGGGCGCGTTGCGCTGCTCGACAGCGGCCTTGGCGGCTTTGGCGGCCTTCTCGGCAGCCAGCTTGCGCCACAACGGCGACTCTTCGAGGCTGTTGAAGACGAACAGGCCGAGCACCGAACTGATGATTCCCGTGAAGAACATGCAGCGCCAGCCCCACACCTCGAACGCATCGCCGGGAAAGAGCGACGACATCAACAGGAAGGTCAGCGATGCGAGCAGCGCGCCCATTCCCGCGCCGCCGCCGCCGATCAGACCCGACACCGCGCCGCGATATTTCGGCGCGACGGATTCGGTGCCGATGGTATGCGTCGACGCAACCACGCCGCCGACGAACACGCCCTGCACGAGCCGCAGCAGAAGAAACACGACGGGCGCGGCGAGGCCGATCTGATGCACGGTCGGCAGCAGGCCGAAAGTCGCCGTCGATATGCCGACGCCGACCACGGCGAAGATCATCGCGCCCTTGCGTCCGTGGCGGTCGGCATACGAGCCGAACAACGCGGAGCCTAGCGGGCGCATCAGCAGCGTGACCGCGAACGACGCGTAGACAGCCGCAAGCGACAGCATCGCGTGATCGGACGGAAAGAACAGCCGCCCGACGACTGGCGCGACGTACAACAGCACGAACAGGTCGAACAGATCGAGTGCCCAGCCGAGGCATGAAGCGAACACTGCGCCCATCACCTGCCGCTGATCGATAGCGGGCACGGCGGCGCCATTTTGCGCTGCTACGGACATCATTCATCTCCTTGAATGGATGCCGGTCTGCTCTCCCGACCAGTCCGGCAAGATTGGCACCTGTTGCTGGCGTGCTCTGATTGGCGTTAATAAAACGGTTCGTCGATATTCCTGATCTGTGCGCGCCCGCCGGCGGCAGGCGCGTCTTCATGCAGCGTCGCTACGTCGAGACAAGCGGCGCCGCGTGTGCTGCGCCGCTTGCGCGTCGCTGCGTCACCATCGCGTCGGCAATCTTCTCGGCGATCATGATGGTGGGAATGTTGGTGTTGGCCGACGGCAAGCGCGGCATCAGCGATGCGTCGACCACGCGCAGCCCGCGCGCGCCATGCACGCGGCCTTGCGTATCCGTCACGCTGTCGGGCAGGCAGGCGTCGCCCATCCGGCACGTGCCGCTCGCGTGCCACACGCCGAACACGTTCGCGCGGATAAACTCCGCGAGCGCGCGCTCGTCGGCGAGCAGCGCGGACATGCGCTGGCCGCGCGTGAAAAATCGCTGGATCAGCGCGCGCCGCAGCGGCGCGGGCGTATCGAGCAGCACGCCGAGCATCGACGTCAGCCACGCATTGCCGCGTCCGACGCGGCTCAATGCCTTCACGCGCGGTGAAAACGCGGCGGGAAAGAAGTCCCGCGCATCGCTGCCAAGCCCGGTCGAGCCGATCACGCGCGCCAGCATCCGCACGCCTGCCGCGAGCCGTTCGAGGTCGCGCGGATCGTCGAGCAGATTCAGTTCGACGCGCGGCGCAACCGCCGCATCGGGCGATGCGAGCTGCACGCGGCCTCGCGAATGAGGCCGGTTGCACCAGAGAAAGAACAGCCCCAGCCGGTTGCCGAGCGCGTGCCATGCGGCGCGCGTCGCGCTCGACAGATACAGGTCCGACGCTTCGCCGTCCACGCCCGAACTCATGCGCGCCGCGACCATGCTCGCGCGCCGCCGCGACAGCGGCATGCGAAAGCGCGGGGCGAGAAAATGGCAGAACGTGAGCGACGGATGATCCTGCAGATTGCGTCCGACGCCGGGCAGATCGATCCGGCACCCGATGCCGAGCGCTTCGAGTTCCTGCCGCGAACCGATGCCGGCACGCAGCAGCATCGCAGGCGATTGCAGCGCGCCCGCGCTCAGAATGACTTCATCGGCTTCGAACGTGACGCGCTCGCCGCTGGGCGCGATGGCCACGACGCCCTGCGCAGCCGCGCCGTCCATCACGATGCGCTCCACGCGCATGCCGGCGAAGATGCGCAAGTTGCCGCGCTTGCGGGTCGCTTCGTCGAGATAGGCGGCCGCGGTCGACACGCGCCTGTCGTCGAGATTCGAAAACGCGCCGGGAAAAAAGCCGTCGTCGAACTCGGCGTTCTGGTCGTGCAGCATCGCCAGCCCTTGCGCGCGCAAGCCTTGCGCAAACGCGTGGCAAAAGGGCGGCCAGTCTTCCGGCATGATCCGGCGAATCGGCACGAACCCGTCGCGCCCGTGCAGTTCGCTGTCGGGGAAATTCACATCGCGTTCGAGCTTGCGGAACCACGGCAGCACGTCGTTCCAGCTCCAGCCCGCCGCGCCGTTTTGCGCCCATTCGTCGTAGTCGCGCGGCAAGCCGCGATTGGCCGATTGCACGTTGATGCTCGACCCGCCGCCCATCACCTTGCCTTGCTCATAGACGCGCGCGGGCGCGCCGCGCGTCGCCTGCGCCTTCAGCTCGGGCCAGATGTACGCGTCGCCGCAGAACACGGGCATCGGATAGCTGTCGAGAATCTCGCTGGGCACGTCGCCCGGCGGCGTATCGACGCCCGCTTCGATCAACGCGACGCGCAGCGACGGCACGGCCGACAGCCGATGCGCAAGCACGCATCCCGCCGATCCGCCACCGACGATCACGTAATCGAAGCGTTCCATGAACGGTCTCCAGACCTTTGTCGTGTGTTTGTGTTAGCGACCGCGAAAGACGGGCTTGCGCTTGCCGTGAAACGCTTCGACGCCTTCGCGGAAATCGTCGGAGGTGCGCAGGCGGCTGTAGCAGTGGCCTTCGAGTTCGATCGCGATCGACAGCGGTGCATCTTCCGTGTCGTTGAGCAGCTTCTTCGCGGTGCGCTGCGCGAGCGGCGAGAACGCGCGCAACTCGTCGACGAGCGCATCCGTCGTCGCTTCCAGTTCGGCATCGGCGACGCATTCGACAGCGATGCCCCAGTCGTACGCCTGCTTGCCGGGAATGCGGCGCGAGCGCATCACGATATCTTTCGTGCGGCCGATGCCGACCATCTGCTGCAGGCGCGCAGAGCCGCCAGAGCCGGGAATCTGGCCGAGCTTCTGTTCGGGCAGCGCGTAGTACGTGGTCTCCGTGGCGATGCGGAAATCGCACGCGAGCGACAACTCGAAGCCCACGCCGAAGCAGAAGCCGCGGTTGGCGGCAATCACCGGCTTCGAGCAGCGCGCGGGCGCCGCGATGTTCCAGGCGAGCTTCGACACATGTTCCGGCGACGCTTCGAGAAAGCCCTTGATATCGCCGCCGCTCGAAAAGTGCTCGCCCTTGGCGCGCACGACGATCACGCGCACGCGATCGTCTTCGTCGAGCGCTTCGAATGCGGCGCGCAACTGGTCGCGCGCGTGCATCGAAATCACGTTGAACGGCGGGCGGTCCAGCACGATATCGGCGCGTTCGCGCTGCGAGTCGATCTCGACCGAAAAGCCGTCGAGCTTCTCAAGCAGCGTCTGGCCGCGATGGGTCAGGTCAGTCATGGGTGTTACTCCTTGGTGATTTCAATGTGTTGAGCCAACGGTTCGGTGCGTTCGAGCGGGCCGCGTTCGTCGCGCTGATAGTCGCCTGCCTGCAGCTTGCGGCGCAGAATCTTGCCGACGGGCGACTTCGGAATGTCGTCGACGAACACGTAGTCGCGCGGACGCTTGAAGTTGACGAGATCGGAGGCGCGGCACCACGCATCGAGCGTGTTGCCGTCGACGTACTCGCGCCGTTTGACGAACGCGACCACGCGCTGGCCCCAGCGGTCGTCCTTCACACCCGCAACGGCGACTTCGTCGACGCACGGATGCAGCGACAGCACCGACTCGATATCGACGGGTGAGATGTTTTCGCCGCCGCTGATGATCATGTCGTCGACGCGGCCCGATACGTAGAGGTCGCCGTCTTCGTCGAAGAAGCCGGTGTCGCCCGTGAAGTACCAGCCGTCGCGCAGCGATTTCGCGTTCGCATCGGGGCGGTTCCAGTAGCCTTCGAATGCCTCGTCGCCGAGCAGGTCCGCGATGATCTGGCCTTCTTCGTGGACGGCGGCGATGTCGTCGGGCGAACGGGCGTCGAGCTTTACGACGCGCAGCCGCGTGTTGATGCCCGCGCGTCCGGCGCTGCCGGGCTTTTTCGTCGCGTGCTGGTCGATGCTGAACGTGTAGACCTCAGATGAGCCGTAGTGATTGACGAACAACTCCGGCTCGAACGCCGCACTCAGCCGCTTGAGCAGGCCGTCGTTCATCGGCGCGCCCGCAAAGCCGAGCTTCGTGACGGAAGACGTATCCGTGTCGGCGAATGCGCGATCGGCGAGCAGATCGTGATAGAGCGTGGGCACGAGGTACAGGCAGCTCAGCTTGTATTGCGCGATGGCATCGAGTGCGATGCGCGTGCTCCAGCGGCGCACGCAGACGAACAGGCCATCGACGAGCGCCATCGACAGCAACGAGCGCACGCCCATCGTGTGATAGAGCGGCATCACGCCGAGCGTGCGTTCGCCGTGCCGGTAGAGGTTTTGCGCAACATGCGCGAGCGCCGCCGCACGTTCGTGTCGATGCCGGCGCGGCACGCCTTTCGCTTTGCCTGTCGTGCCCGACGTATAGAGGATCAGCGAGTAGTCGTCGGCGGTGGCTTGAGGCTGCGTTTGCACCGCTTGGTTGCCGGCGCGGCCTGTTAGCGCGTCGATGCTCGCGGTGCCCGCGGGCGCGTCGTCCAGCGCGATGCGCGGCACGTGTTGCGCAGCCGGGCTTTGCAGCACGGCCTCGGCGCTCACGGGCTCGTAGACGATCGCCTTCACGTTCGCGTCGCTCACGCAGTAATCGAGTTCGTCGGGCTTCGCGCGCCAGTTCAGCGGCACCATGACGATGCCCGCAAACTGGCAGGCCCAGTGCAGCGTCGCCATTTCCCAGCGGTTTTGCAGCACGACGAGGAGCCGGTCGCCGCGCGCGAGACCGAGTTCGCGCAGGCCGTCGGCCGTTTGCAGGATGAGCGTGTGCCATTGCGCGTAGGTGACGCGAAACTCGCCGTCGACGAGCGCGAGCGCGTGCGGACTGCGCTCGACGCTTTGCAGGAACGTGCGGCCGAGATCAAGCATGTTCGGCCTCCGCGTTCGTAAGCGGCTCGCGGCGCCGCGCGGCGCAGTCGAGCACGGCAGCGACGATGGGCGTATAGCCCGTACAGCGGCAGATGTGCCCCGACAGCATCTCGCGCACCTGTTCTTCCGTTGGGTCGGGCACGCGCTGCAGAAAGTCCGCGCACGACATCAGGATGCCCGCCGTGCAGAAGCCGCATTGCAGCGCGTGGTGACGCGCGAAAGCCTGTTGCAGATCGCCGAGCGTCTGCGCGGGCGCGAGCCCTTCGACGGTATCGACGCGGCGGCCGTCGGCCTGCACCGCGAGCATCAGGCACGAGCGCGCTGCGACGCCGTCGATCTGCACGGTGCAGGCACCGCAGACGCCATGCTCGCAGCCGACATGCGTGCCCGTCGCGCCGAGTTCGTGACGCAGGAAATCCGATAGCAGCTCGCGGGTTTCGCAATGGCCGCTGCGTTCGCGGCCATTGAGCGTCAGCGTGACGGCGTGCTGCTCGCCGTGCTGCATCAGATAGGGTGTGGACTTGCTCACTTCGCCTCCTCGATCACCCGCCATCCGAGTTCTCGCACCAGATGACGGCGGTACTTCGCGCTGATATGCACATCGTCTTGCGCGCCCAGTTTCCAGCTCAAATCGTTCAACGCGCCGCGCAGGTCGTCGCCTTGCAGGCGCGGCCAACTTTCGACCTTCGGCCTGTCCGCCACGCCGCCCACGGCGATGCGTATCGTGTCGTCCGTGACGACGGCCGCGCATGCGACCATCGCGAAGTCACCGTGACGCGCCGAGCATTCCGCGAAGCCGTAACGCTCGCCTTGCTGCTTCAGCGGGAAACGCACGGCTTCGACCAGTTCGTCGGGTGCGCGGGCCGTCATCAGCATTCCCTGAAAGAAGTCGCTGGCGGGCAGCACGCGCCGCTTCTTCTTCGAGCGCAGCAGCACGTCGCCGCCGAGCGCGGTCAGCACGAGCGGAATCTCCGCGCTTGGGTCGGCATGCGCGACCGATCCGCACACCGTGCCGCGATTGCGGATCTGGAAGTGCGAGATATGCGGAAAGGCGAGTGCGAGCAGCGGGACTTCGTCGCGCAGCGTCGCGCGCCATTCGACGCTGCCTTGCGTCGCCGCCGCGCCGACGACGAGACGCTGCGCGTCGCCATCAGTGCGCACCGTGTCCAGTCGTCGGTGCGCGAGATCGTCGACGAGCACGCGCGGCTGCGCGAGCCGCATGTTCAGCACGGCCACGAGCGACTGACCGCCCGCCAATACGCGTGCGTCCTCGCCCGCTTGCGCGAGCATGTCGAGCGCGTCTTGCGTGTGCATCGCGCGCACGTAATCGAATGCGGCGGGCTTCATGCGTGTCTCCTGAAATGCGCGAGCAGACGCTGGGCCAGGCGCGCGAGCCGCGAGCCGCCGCCCGTCGCGACGGATTCGCCCGCCGCCTGGCGTCCCAGCGATTCGAATAGTTGCCGCAGCACGACCTTCGCCGCGCCCTCGAGCATGCGTGCGCCGACGGCGGCAACCTTGCCCGACACCTGCGCTTCGTAGTCGTACGACAGACGCGTGCCTGTGCCCGTCGGCGTGAGTTCGACGAGGCCGTTGCCGCGCGCGCTGCCAAGCGGCGACATGCCCGCGCCGGCAAGACGCAGCCGGTGCGGCGCGTCGATATCCGACAAGCCGATGCGCGCCTCGAAGCGCGCCTTGATCATGCCCACGCCGACGGTCACGTCCGCGCGATACTGGTTCGGCCCCGTCGCTTCGAGCGCGTGGCAGCCGGGAATCACCTTGGCGAGCGCGGTCGGATCGAGCAGCACGGCGAACACGGCTTCGGGCGTCGCGGGCAGATCGACGGTGCCTTGCGCGGTGAGCGCGCGTCCGCCGCCGGGCGCCGCGGGCTTCGAGGCGGCGGCTTCGCGGTACTCGGGCCGCGACGGCTCGGGATCATCGATGCCGATCAGCGCCATCACTTTCGACGGTGTGAGCGGCAAGCGGATATCGTCGACACCGAGCGCATCGGCGACGGCATTTGCGATGCACGGGGGCGTGCTCATGTTGTTGCCTTCGCCGAGTCCCTTCGCGCCGAGCGGCGTGAAAGGCGAGGGCGTTTCCAGATGCACGATGACGGGATCGGGCACTTCGCAGGTGGTCGGCATCAGATAGTCGGCCAGCGTGCCCGACTGGAAGCTGCCGTCCGCGCCATAGCGAAATTCTTCGAGCAGCGCCGCGCCGAGCCCTTGTGCAAACGCGCCGCGAATCTGGCCGTCGGCGAGCGCGGGGTTCAGCAGCGTGCCCGCGTCGTGTGCCGTCACGTAGCGGTCGATCCGCACGTGGCCCGTCGCGCGATCGATTTCAACGCCGCACATGTCGAACGCAAAACCATAGGCCGCCGACGTGTTGATGCGATCCTGCTCGTCGGGCGCATCCATGTGCGGCGGCGACCAGAACACCGTTTCGCGCAAGCCTGGCTCTTCGCCTTCGGGCAACAGCGCGGGCGCCCAATGCGGCGCATTGCTCGCGGCGCGCGCGAATGGCAGCGCGCGTTCTTCTTCGCCTTTGCGGAAGATGCGCGCGCCTTCGAAGCGCACGTCGTCGGGCGCGCATTGCCATTGCGCGCGACGATGCGCGCGAGCTTGTCGCGCACGCGCACCGCGGCCAGATGCACGGTACCCGCGACCGCGCCTGCGAAACGGCTCGAATAGTTGCCTGACGCAACGGACCACGCATCTTTGTGCGTATCGAACTCGACGTTGACGACGATGTCTTTCGGATCGAGGCCGAGCACATCGGCGACCACTTGCGCGCACACGGTCATGTGACCTTGGCCTGCGGGCGTCGACGCGATCGTTACCACCACGCCGCCGAGCAGGTCGACGCTGACGGTCGCGCTGGCGATGGCGCCGTTCTTGGCGCCGGCTTTCTTGCGTGCTTCGGCGGGCATCACGGTGGTGATGTAGCCCATGTTCGACACGGACGGCTCGACGATGGCCGCGAAGCCGATCCCATAGAGCCGGCCCGCGCGGCGCGCGGCGTCGCGGCGCGCGACGAGTTCGTCGTAGCCGCCGTCGGCCAGCGAGCGCCGCAACGCTTCCTGATAGTTGCCCGAGTCAAGCAGCGCGCCGGCTGCCGCGCGATACGGAAACGCGTCGGCGGGGACGAAGTTGCGGCGGTACACGTCGAGCACGTCGAGCTTCAATTCGATGGCGATGCGCTGCACCAGCCGTTCCAGCGCGAAATACACCTGCGGGCCGCCGAAGCCGCGCACGAGTCCCGTCGGCGTCTTGTTGGTCAGCACGACGCGGTTGCGCACGAGCAGGTTGGGAATGGCGTAGGCCCCCGTGAGGCAGCCGTGCATCCGGTAGAACGTCGCGGGTTCCGGCGCGCGCAGATAGCCGCCGCAGTCTTCGAGCTGATCGTACGAAAGCGCGGTGATGCGGCCATCGTCTTCGACGGCGGCCTCGATTGTCGACAGGCGCGCCGTCGCCGACGTCGCCGCGCTCAGATGTTCGAGCCGGTCCTCGACCCATTTCACGGGCGCATTCGCCTTGCGCGACGCGAGGCACATCAGCACGACGTACGGAAACACGGCCTGCTTCACGCCGAAGCTGCCGCCCGAATCGCGCGGCGCCTTGTGACGCAGCCGGTTCGCGGGCACGTTCAGCGCCATGGCCATGACGGCGTGCAGCGAGAACGGGCCCATGAAATTCGACGTCACGTCGTAGCCTTCGTCGCCGGAAAGATATTCGGCGATCACCACGCCGCATTCGATCGGCGCACACGTGTTGCGCGGATAGTGCGCGACCAGCTTCACGCGATGCGGCGCGCGCTCGAATGCCTGCTCGGGCTCGCCGTAGCGGAAGTGCCGGTCGCTGATCACGTTGGTGCCGACGCGCTCGTGCAGCACGGGCGCATCGTCGCGCATCGACGCGTCAATCGACGTGACGGGATCGAGCAGCGTGTAGTCGACCTTGATCAGGTCGAGCGCGTCTTCGGCGAGCGCGCGCGACTCCGCCATTACGACGGCGACGGGTTCGCCGACATAACGCACGCGGTCCATCGCGAGCGCCCATTGCTCCATCGGCGATTTCACGCCGACCACGAATGGCCGCGACCATGGGCGCAGGTCGTCGCGGGTCAGCACGGCGCGCACGCCGGGCAGCTTCAGCGCGGCGCTCGCGTCGATCGAAACGAGTTCGGCGTGCGCGTGCGGCGAGCGCAGCACGGCAGCGTGCAGCGTACCCGGCTTCACGGCGATGTCGTCGCCATAACGGCCGCGCCCGGTGAGGATGGCGGGGTCTTCGAGCCGCTGCATCGGACGGCCGACGTGTTTCGCCGTGCGCGCCTGCGCGTGGTCGCTCGCGTCGGGGATAGCAGGCGCAACGGCCTCGACCAGATTCGTGTCGCGCTGGTTCATCGGCCTGCTCCCTCTTCGTCGCGGCGGCCTGCGAACGAGTCGGCGAGGCCGCTCCAGCGCTTCGCGATCTCGCGATGCTCGATGGCGAATAAATCGAGAATGCGGCCGACCGTGTGATCGACGACGTCTTCGATCGTCTGCGGATGCGCGTAGAACGCGGGCACGGGCGGCATCACGATCGCGCCCATTTCGGTGGCGAGCGTCATGTTGCGCAGATGCGCGAGGTTCAGGGGCGTTTCGCGCGCGACGAGCACGAGGCGGCGGCGTTCCTTCAGCATCACGTCGGCGGCGCGCGTGAGCAGGTTGTCGGCGAAACCGTTGGCGATGCCCGCCAGCGTTTTCATCGAGCACGGCACGACCACCATGCCCGCCGTGAGGAACGAGCCGCTCGCGACGGTCGCGCCGATATCGCGCACGTTGTGCGTCACATCGGCGAGTCCTTCGAGATCGCTGCGCGTGAGGCCGAGTTCCTGCGCGGCCGTGACGGCGCCCGACGCCGACACGATCAGATGGGTTTCGTGCGTGCCGAGCCGGCGCAGCGCAGCGAGCAGCCGCACGCCGATCATCGCGCCGCTTGCACCCGATATGCCGACGACGATGCGCGGCTTGCTGGCGGCGTGTTCAGTCATGGTTGCGTCCCAGCCACGCGTCGAAGGCCGCATTGTCGGCGGCGACGAGGGCGTTCAGATCGACCTTGTCTTCACCCGGAATGCGCACGCGCGTGAACACGTGCGCCGGATAGACGACAGGGCGCGTCGCGTCGAGGCCCATCTTCGTGCTGATACCTTGCAGATGAGGAGGCGCATCGTCGGGCTGGCCCACCGTCGTCGACGGATCGAGGGGCGAGCCTTGCGCGCCGCCGATCACGACGAGATCGCGATCGGCCTGGAAACGCGTGGCGATGGCCCATTCGATTTCGGCGGGATCATGCACGTCCACATCCGTATCGACGACGACCACCTGCTTGATGTCGTAGTGCGCGCCGAACGCGCACAGAATCACGTTTTTCGCTTCGCCTTCGCGCTTTTTGTCGAGTTGCACCCACAGGTGATAGCGGCACACGCCGCCCACGGACAGATGCACGTCCTTCACGCCGGGATGGCTGCGTTGCAGATGCGCGAGCAGCGTCGCTTCGCGGGGAATCGCGCCGAGCAGCAGATGCTCCATTTCGGCGGGAACGATCGTATGGAAGATGGGGTTGTGCCGATGCGTGACGGCCGTCACCTCGATCACTTCGCGTGCTTCCCGCGCGCTGTAGTACTTCGGAAATTCGCCGAACGGACCTTCGGGCTCGCGCACGTCGGGCAGAATGCGTCCTTCGATCACGATCTCCGCGAAGGCGGGCACGTGCACGCCATTCGTCACGCACTGCGCGACGGGCAGCGGCGCGCCGTGCAAGGCGCCCGCGATCTCCAGCTCGTCGTGATCGATGGGCGTGATGGCTTGCGACGCCAGCATCGTCAGCGGATCGACGCCGATCGCGACGGCAACGTCGAGCGCGTCACCAGCGGCTTCGGCCGCCTTCTGGAACGCATGCAGATGGCGCGGCAACAGCAGGATCGCCATGCGGTCGCGGCCGTGCACCTGAATGCGGTTGATCGACACGTTCTGCACGCCCGTTCGCGGGTTGCGCGCAATCACGAGTCCTGCCGTGATGTACGGGCCGTTGTCGTGCTCGCTGTGAGTGGGAATGGGCAGCAGGGCGTGCAGATCGATGCCGCTGGTGTGAACGACCTGCTGACAGGGCGCTTCGCTGCGCGCGACCAGCCGCGACGCGACGGGCGCATCGGCGGCATCGCGAAAGCGCGCGAGCAAGCCGTGTTCCTTGACACCCAGCGCTTCGGCAATCCACGCGCGCTTCGACATGAAGCCGCTGACTACGGGGACGTCGCGCCCGCCCGGTTGCGTGAAAAACGCGGCTTGCGTGCCGTCGAGCCGCTTCGCGACGGCGGCCAGCTCATGCTCCAGTGCGACGGGCTGCTCGATCGTCGCGAGGCGCCCGCTGCGCGCGAGATGCGCGAGCCATCCGCGCAGCGTCAGCGCACCCGAAGGCTCGGCCCATGCACGTTCCTGCGAAGAAAGGGAACGGGGAAAGGCGCCGTGTGTTGCGGCGTCGCGAGTATTCATTTGCGTCTCCATCCATGTGCTCCGGCGCTGCGTTCCCGAGAAACGGAATCGCGACGGTATGGATGCAAGCGTAGCGACAACACGGTATAAGTTCTAATACTGATTTTTGATGCTTTGAATCATCGTTGCTGATATCCGTGTTAGCCCCGATGACGTCCGCCTGACCGGGCGATATCAATACGCACGCAGGACTCGCCCTGTGCGCAAGGCGGTCACCTGCGCCCGTCTGCCCGGTCTGCCGGGCCTTGCCTGATGACGTCGGCAGTTGTCATTAGCCAGCGTGATAACCCCGTTATGCGTAACGTGTCAGTCATGGACCTCAAGCAAATCCAGTATTTCATCGCGTTGTTCGAAGACGGATCGGTGACGCGCGCGGCCAAGCGTCTGAACATCGTGCAGCCTGCGCTCAGCATGCAGATCGCCAAGCTGGAAGAGGAACTACATCAGCAGCTCTTCGAGCGGGGCGCGCATGGCATGGCGCCGACGGCAGCGGGGCGCCTGATGTACCGGCTCTTTCTGCCCATCATGCGCGACCTCGCGCACGCACGGCAGCAGCTGGTGCAGCGCGACGAAGTGGTGACGGGGCACGTCGGCATCGGACTGATCGCATCTGTGACGGAGAGCGTGCTCGCGGATTCGCTGTCGCGCTTTCACGCGCGCTATCCGCACGTCGAAGTGACGGTGGCGGACGGCTACAGCGCGACGTTCATCGACTGGGTGGCGGGCGGCCAGCTCGACGCCGCGCTGATCAACAAGCCGCGCGCGCGGCTTTCGCTCGATTCGCAGCCGCTGCTCGACGAAGAAATGGTGCTCGCGACGAGCGTCGCGCACGGGCCCGACCTGCCGCATTCGATCGAGCTCGCGCAACTGCCCGAACTCGAACTCGTGCTGCCGACCAAGCGTCACGGCCTGCGCGGCGTGCTCGATACGGCGGCGCAGCACGAGGATGTGATGCTCGCACCGCGCTTCGAGATCGATGTGCTGTCCACGATCGTGGCGCTCGTCGAGAAGACGCGCTTTGCGACGATCCTGCCGCGTATCGTCGTGGAGCGCGCGGTGCGCGAGGGCACGCTGCGCGCGTATCCGATCCTCGCGCCGCGCATCGTGCGGCATATCGTGTGCGTGAGCCATCCGCGACGGCCGCTCAGCGCGGCGGCGGAAGCACTGATCGCGATCATCGCCGACGAGTTGCGCCGGGTATCGGGCGCAATGGACATCAGTGCGCCCGTTGACGCGAAGGCGAGCACAGCGTGAACACGCGCGCGCCACTTCAGGCAAACTGATCGGCCCGACATAAGTCCGACGCATCGATAAGAACCGATGAACCTTAGAGCGCTTCAATGCTTCGTGACGCTCGCCGAAGAGCTGAACTTCAGCCGTGCCGCCGAGCGCCTGCATATCGCGCAACCCGCGCTCAGCCAGCAGATTCGCGCGCTGGAGGAGCGTCTCGGCACGCAGTTGATCGACCGCACGCGCCGGCCGCTTCGGCTCACGGAAGCAGGGCAGTACCTGCTCACCGAGGCGCGCCAGATACTCGGCTCGCTCGAACAGATGACGCTCGGCACCGTCGAAATCGGCAAGGGGCGGCGCGGCTGGCTGAGCGTCGGCTTTACGCGCTCGGCGATGTACAGCGTCTTGCCGCCCGCGCTCAAGGCTTTTCATCGCGAGTATCCGCAGGTCGAACTGAAGCTCTACGAAATGCTCACCGACGAACAAACCGACGCGCTGCGCGACATGCGTATTCATGTCGGCATTGGCCGGCAACCGCTCGCGATGGCGGGCTACACCACGCGCGTGCTGCTGCGCGAGCAACTGGTGGTCGTGATGGCACTCGATCATCCGCTCGCGAAGCGCAAGAAGCTGACGATCGCCGAACTGGCGGATACGCCGCTGATCCTCTATCCGAAGCATCAGAACGCGCAATACAAACGCTCGGTGCTGTCGCTGTATCGCGATGCAGGCGTGACGCCCTTCGTCGCGCACGAGGCCTACGAAATCCAGACTGCCATTGCGCTCGTCGCGGCGGGGCTGGGCGTGACCGTGGTCGGCGAATCCGTGGCGCGCCACGGACGCGCGGACGTTGTGTTCCGTCATCTGACGGGCCCCGGTTCCTCGCAGCGCTCGACCCTCGCCGCCACGTTCCGCTCCGACGACACGTCACCGCATCTGCTCGCGTTTCTGCACTGCCTGCCCGCCCCGCTCGCCGACAACAATGGCGCACTATAAGACGCGGCTTATACAAGCATAAGCATCCCGTCTTGGACTTCCTGTTCGCGCGTTCTTAACATCGGTGAATGCTGCGTGGCTTTAGCACACAGCACATATTCAGAGAACGCAGCGACAACCACGTCGCGCACATGCAACCAGGCTTGCATGGAACAGGAGACAGCATGATTCACGTCGACGAAGCAGCAACGATGCGCAAAGTGTATGGGCGGCTGATGCCCTTGCTCTTTGCGATGATGTTCTTCAACTACCTCGACCGCATCAATATCGGCTTCGCGGCCCTCGACATGAACAGCGACATGGGCTTCAGCCCCGCCGTGTTCGGCTTCGCGGGCAGTATTTTCTTCGTCGGGTACATGCTGCTCGAAGTGCCGAGCAATCTGCTGCTGCATCGCGTGGGCGCGCGACGCTGGATCGCGCGCATCCTGCTCACGTGGGGCGCCGTGGCCGCCGCGACGGCCTTCGTGTTCAACGACGCCAGCTTTTATGTGCTGCGCTTTTTGCTCGGCGTGATGGAAGCGGGCTTTTTGCCCGGCGTCGCCGTGTATCTGACCAAATGGTTTCCCGAACGCTACCGGGCGCGCGCCGTCGGCGGCTACATCATTGCAGGCTCGTTTTCGGCCGTGCTGGGCGGTCCCATCTCCACGTCGCTGATGACTTACGCGAACGGCGTGCTCGGTCTGCACGGATGGCAGTGGATGTTCATTCTCGAAGGCGTGCCGGCGATGCTGCTCGGCTTGTTGACGCTGCGCATCATGACCGAGCGTCCCGCCGACGCCGCATGGCTTTCCAACGATGAAAAGCATTGGCTCGAAACGACGCTCGCCGCGGAACGCGAAGCGCTCGGCGGTCACGCGCACGTGTCGTTTCTGCGCGTGGCGGCCGATGTCCGCGTCTGGAGTCTGGCGTGCCTGTTCGGCTGTGCGCTGGTTGGTATCTATGGGCTCTTCCTGTGGCTGCCGCAGATCGTGAAGAGCCTCGGCCATCTGAACAACATCCAAGTCGGATTTCTGTCGGCTGCGCCGCCGCTGCTCGGCGTGCTGGGTACGTTCGTCATCAGCCGCAGCTCGGACCGGTCGGGCGATCGCAAGAAACACCTTGCATTCGTTTACGGCGCGAGCGCGATCGCGATTGCGGGCAGCGCGTATGCGCCGAATCCGCTGCTTGCGTACGCGCTGCTGTGCGTGACGGGGCTTTTCATCTACGCGGGCAATCCGCTGTTCTGGAGCCTGGCGTCCTCGTTCAGGACGGGCGCGGCGGGCGCCGCGACCATCGCGCTGATCAACACGATTGCGCAGTTCGGCGGGCTGGTGGGGCCGTGGAGCATCGGACTCGTGCGCCACGCGACGGGCAATTTCTCGCTGGCGCTGCTGACCATCGCCGCCTTTCTCGTGATCGCGACGATCATCGCGCTCGTCATGCGCGTGACGCCGCCGGAAGACCACGCATCGGCGGCGCTCGCGGGCGGCGACGCGGCGGGCACCTAATCAAGGTTCATCGCACAGACTCAAGGGATTGGCCACATGATCATCGATTGTCACGGACATTACACGACCTCGCCGCGTTCGCACGAAGCATGGCGCGCGCAGCAGATCGCCGCGCTGAAGGATGGCACGCCCGTGCCGCCGCGCCCCGTCATCAGCGACGACGACATCCGCGAAAGCATCGAAAGCGGGCAGCGCCGCATTCAGCGCGAGCGCGGCACCGATCTCACGATTTTTTCGCCGCGTGCGGCAGGCATGGGCCACCACCTCGCGGGCGCCGAAGCGAACGCGATCTGGTCGCGCGAGTGCAACGACCTCGTGCATCGCGTCTGCTCGCTGTTTCCGCGCCATTTCATCGGTGTTTGCCAGTTGCCGCAGGCGCCGGGTGCGTCGCCTGCCGGCAGCGTCGCGGAGCTGCGCCGCTGCGTGCAGGAGCTGGGCTTCATCGGCTGCAATCTGAATCCGGACCCTTCGGGCGGACACTGGTCCGGTCCGCCGCTCACGGATCGCTCGTGGTATCCGCTGTACGAAGCGATGGTCGAACTCGATGTGCCCGCAATGATTCACGTGTCGTCGTCGTGCAATCCGAATTTTCACGCGACGGGCGCGCACTACATCAATGGCGATACGTCGGCGTTCATGCAACTGCTGACAGGCGATCTGTTCGCCGACTTCCCGACGCTGCGTTTCATCATTCCACATGGCGGCGGCGCCGTCCCTTATCACTGGGGACGCTATCGCGGACTGGCGCAGGACATGAAGCGTCCGCTGCTGCGCGATTATCTGCTGAAGAACGTGTTCTTTGACACCTGTGTCTATCATCAGCCGGGCACCGAATTGCTCGCGAAAGTGATTCCTGTCGAGAACATTCTGTTTGCTTCGGAAACGATCGGCGCGGTGCAGGGCATCGATCCTGAAACGGGGCACTACTACGACGACACGCGCCGCTATATCGATGCGATCGAATGGCTCAGCGCGGCGGACCGGCAACGCATCTACGAAGGCAACGCGCGCGCAGTGTATGCACGCCTGAGTGCGCAACTCGACAAACAACTCGCAATGGAAGGGGCGACGATATGAATCCCATCGGCTGGCGCGAATTCGAATCGGCAGCGCAGGCGAGCCCGGCGACGCTCGCTGCGTTGCGCGAGCTTGCCGTCTCGCTGCTCAGCGACAACATGGCGCGCGCGAGCGGAATCATGGGCCTGCAGCCGTATCATCAACCGCGGCCGATGGCGGGCACGGCCGTGACCGTGCGCACGCGAGCCGGCGACAATCTCGCGATCCATCGCGCGTTCGACTTCTGCCGGCCCGGCGACGTGCTCGTGATCGACGGCGGCGGTGAATTGAGCCAGGCGCTCATGGGCGACATCATGGCGAGCTACGCCGAAAGTCTCGGCGTGCAGGGGCTCGTGATCGACGGCGCGATCCGCGATGTCGGCGCGATACGGCAGCGCGATTTCCCCGTCTATGCGCGCGGCGTCACGCATCGCGGGCCGTACAAGAACGGGCCGGGCGAGATCAACGTGCCCGTGACGGTCGGCAGGATGGTGGTGAATCCGGGCGACATCGTGGTCGGCGACGAGGACGGGCTGCTCGCTATCGCACCGGGCGACGTGGACGGCGTGATTGCCGGCGCGCGCAAGCAGGGCGCGAAAGAAGCGGCGGCGCTGCAGTCGATTGCCGAAGGGCGTTTCGACAGGGCGTGGGTGAGGGCGCATCTGGACCGGATGATGAACGGGTGATTGCCGGCGACGGGTGCGGCCCGTCGCGATTGTCGAAACTGCGGTATAAACGACGCTCCCGCCATCGGCGCAACAAGAAGCAGGCACCACAACATGACTCGATATCTCGACGCAGCCGCGCTCGTGGAACTGGCACGACGCGCCGAAAAGAAAGCGGCTGCGCCTTGTTCGTGCACGAAGACGCCGCTCGATGGGTGGCAATCGCAGCCGCTGTCGCTCGATGAAACACAACTGGTCGAAGTGGCGACGCTCACGCGTGACGATGATCCCGAGCCGACGTTTGCGGAATACCGGCCGGACAACGTTCAATACTGGTCGCCGGATGCGCCGATCGCGCCGCGCTATTTTCCGTACAACCGGTGCGGCGTGTGGGAGTGCGCGCAATGCGGGCGCCTTTATTTGCGCTATACGGAAGGTGGCGGTTATTTCGTCGATCGGCGGATAAGGGCTTTGAAGTCGTGTCTGGTCGAGGACGTGAAGGAAGGAAGCGCGCCTGCCTGACTACCCACTGTATAAGCTGCTTCACTCATTTGCTGCTTTAATCATTCGAAGCGCTCGCATGCTTTGATTCCTGCGCGCTTAACGCCTACAACAATGAATGTCCGGCGATATTCTTCCCGGCCGGATTCAACGGGCAGAGGGGGCGCAAATGAGCTATCAACTGACGGGCAGCATCCTCGAAGTGTGCGAATGCAAGATCCTGTGTCCGTGCTGGGTTGGAGAAGATCCCGATAACGGCACGTGCCGCAGCGCGATTGCTTACCACTACGAGAAAGGGGCGATCGACGGCGTCGATGTGTCGGGCTTGACGGTCGCGTTCGCGGCGTTCATTCCGGGCAATGTGCTGCAAGGCGGCTGGCGCGTCGCGATGTTCGTCGACGAGCACGCGTCTGACGCGCAATTCGACGCGCTCGTGAGCGTGCATCGCGGCGAGCGCGGGGGACCGCTCGCGGATATCGTGAAGCTGATTGGCGAAGTGGTGTCGGTAGAACGCGCTTCGATCGAATACACCGTCGTCGACGGCAAGGGCAGGATGAAGGTCGGCGAAACAATCGAGGCCGACCTGGAGCCCTATCGCGGTCCGAGCGGCGAGCCGACCCGGCTGGTTGACAGCATCTTCTCGACGATACCGGGCTCGCCTGCCTTCGTCGGCAAGGCGAACGCGTTCCGGCTGCGGCACGACAAACTCGATCTCGATCTCTCGTTGACGGGACATAACGCCATCCAGGGATCGTTCAGCTTCGTGTCGTGAAGATGCGCGCGCGCTCGCGGCTCTTTGCGCCGCTCTTCGTCGCGTTGACGGCGAGCGCGTGGATCGTGTTATGGATGTGGGACGCAGGGCCGTATGCGCGTTATCTGCGTCACGCGAGCTGGGACGAACTGCCCGTCGTCGGCACGATATGCCGCGCGGTGCCGGGCGCGAGCCTCATGCTCGAGGCGTCGCTGCACAGCGTCGCATGGCTCCTGATGATCGCGGCGATGATGCTGCCGACCGCCTTTCCACTCTTCGACACCTTCAGGCGCATGACGATCGCGCGCGACAACCAGCGCGTGCTGACGGCATTGCTGATCGTCGGTTATGCAACGGCTTGGGCGCTGTTCGGCCTCGTCGCGCACGGCTTCGACGCCGCGCTCCATCGCCTTGCAGATCGATCGCCGACGTTGCTTGCGCACGGCTGGCTGATCGGCGCTGCCATCGTCGCGCTCGCTGGCGTCTATCAGGTCAGCAGCCTCAAACATCGATGTCTCGACAAATGCCGCTCGCCGCTGATGTTCATCACGGAGCATTGGCGCGGCGGCAGCGCGCGCCGCGAGAGCTTCTGGCTCGGCATGAGCCACGGCGCGTTCTGCATCGGCTGCTGCTGGGCGCTGATGTTGCTGATGTTCGCAGTCGGCACGGGCAGTGTCGGCTGGATGCTGGCGCTGGGCGCGATCATGGCCGCCGAGAAGAATCTCCGTTGGGGCAGGTCCATCGGCACGCCGCTCGCCGTCGCGTTGATGGCATGGTCGGCCTGGATTGTCGTGCAGCACGCGGGCATCGTGTGAAAGACGCTGTGGCTTGTCATGTGGGTCGACGCCGCCGCGAATCGTCAGAGGATAGCGCCCGTCGCGGCGTAAGCCGACCGCAGACGGGCGCACTCGGGCGTGCGCGCGTAGTATCGGCGGAATGCATCTTGCGCCGAGATGTCGATTCGAATCCGAAACAAGGAGCCGCGATGACCGACCCAAAGCCTGCCGCCGCCACGCCGCCGAAATCCGTTCCGGCACCCCGCGATCCTCATCTTCGCGAGATGGCGAACTGTATCCGCTTCCTGACGCTCGATGCCGTGCAGAAGGCAAACAGCGGTCACCCGGGCGCGCCGCTGGGGCTCGCCGACGTCGCGACCGTTCTGTACCGGGATTTCATGCAGTTCGATGCCGGCGACCCTCACTGGATCGACCGCGACCGCTTCGTGCTTTCCAACGGGCATGCATCGATGCTGCTGTACAGCCTGCTCTATTTGACGGGTTACGCCGACATGACGCTCGACCAGTTGAAACGCTTTCGTCAGGTAGGCAGCAAAACGCCGGGGCATCCGGAGTACAGGCACGCCGAAGGGATCGAGCTGACGACGGGGCCGCTCGGTCAGGGCATCGCCGAATCGGTGGGCATGGCGCTCGCCGAGCGCATCATGAATGCGCGGTTCGGCGACGATCTCATCAACCACTACACGTATGTGTTTCTCGGCGACGGCTGCCTGATGGAAGGCGTGAGCCAGGAAGCCATCTCGCTCGCCGGGCACCTCAAGCTGGGACGTCTGATCGCGTTCTGGGACAACAATTCGATTTCGATCGACGGCGCAACCAGCCTCGCGGTCTCCGACAACGAGATCGAGCGATTTCACGCGTCGGGCTGGCGTGTGCTGGAAATCGACGGCCACGACACGGATGCGATCCGCGACGCCATCTATAAGGCGCGGGCGACCGTCGACCGGCCAACGCTGATTGCCTGCAAGACGATCATCGGTTTCGGCATGCCGACCAAGGCGGGCACGCAGAAAGCGCACAGCGACGCACCGGGCGAGGAAGAAATCGCGGGCGCGCGCCAGATCCTGAACTGGTCTTCGCCGCCGTTCGAGATTCCCGACCAGCTGCTCAACGAATGGCGCGAAATCGGCGCGCGCGGCCGCGCCGCGCGGCTCGCGTGGGCCGATCGCGTGAAGCAGGCGCCGCAGGCGCTGCGCACCGAGTTCGAACGGCGCAACGAAGGCAAGCTGCCGGAAAACTGGAAGGCAGCCATCGCGGCCGCGCGGCAGGCGTTCGTCGCCGACGGCAAGGAGATCGCGACGCGCAAGGCCAGTGGAGACGTGCTGAACCATCTCTTCGATGCCATTCCGGAATTGCTGGGAGGCTCGGCCGATCTCACGCCATCGAACAACACGAAGACGAAGAATCAGGTCGAGATCAAGCCTGGACAATACAACGGCTCATATGTGCACTACGGCGTGCGCGAGCACGGCATGGCGGCCGCCATGAACGGCATCGCGTTGCATGGCGGGCTGATTCCTTATGGCGGCACGTTCCTGTGCTTCTCGGACTATTGCCGTCCCGCCATCCGGCTCGCCTCGATGATGCAGGTGCGCACGATCTTCGTGATGACACACGATTCGATCGGTCTGGGCGAAGACGGCCCCACGCATCAACCCGTCGAACATCTCGCCGCGCTGCGTGCCATTCCTCACCTCGCCGTGTACCGGCCGGGCGATCCTATCGAAACGGCGGAGTGCTGGGAGATGGTGCTCGAACATCCACGCAGGGCCGCGTTATTGGCGCTGTCGCGCCAGCCGATGCCGCTGCTGCGAAAGGACGCCGATGGCGAAAACAGGTCGGCGCGCGGCGCCTACGTGCTGCTGGACGCAGAGGGCGGCCCGCGTCGGATGACGCTGCTGGCGACGGGTTCGGAGCTTCATCTCGCCGTGCAGGCACGCGACATCCTGCAGAAAGACGGTGTGCCGACGGCCGTCGTGTCGATGCCATGCCGGCTGCTTTTCGAAGAGCAGGACGCGGACTACCGGCGCGCCGTGTTGGGCGAGTCGCCTGCGCGCGTGGCTGTGGAGGCGGCCGTCGAACTCGGCTGGGAGCGCTATATCGGACCTGAGGGGCGATTCGTCGGCATGCATGGCTTCGGCGAATCGGGAAAGATCGGCGACGTCTACGCCAAATTCGATATCACGGCCGATGCGGTCGTGCGTGCCGCGCGCGAAGTGCTCGGAAATATTAAGGGAAGTTGACGGGCGCTTGACCAGCGTTGCGATCCGTCAATAGCGAAGCCAGTTGAGTGGCGCCCGCTCGCCTCGAGCTGGCTCGCGCCCATGACGGCGATCGGTGCCAGCCGATGCTGCTCTTCGAAGCGGGCATGCGCGATTGCTCGCGGCGTGGGCTTCATCACGTGTCCGCGCAGATGCACGCGTCAACGCGAAGATCTGTAATGGCAACGATCGTCGGAACGGCGCGGATTGCGACGGCCCTTGATGCATTATGGGAGCAAGCGAATTTACGTGGGCGAAAAAACGATCGCGCTACGATCTTCGAAATGCGTGAAGCTCCGGACAAAGCGGTATTTCTGCCCGTCGACTTCGATCCGGTTAGGGCCGGAATGGGTCATCTTCAGAATGTCGCCCGCCACGAGCGCCGCTATCGCACCCACGTATTCCCAGTGCCCTTGGTCTTCCGTGGCGTCGCCGATGTACACGGCGCACACACCATCGCATCGTTGCATGATGATGATGCTGCCGCTGCTATCGAGAGAAAGTTCGAGGTATTGCGCGAGCGTGGAGAGCGCGTCGGTGCTCACCGGCTGCGTTCTCCGTGCGCTTCCAATGTCGTGCATGTCATTCCCGCGGATCGCCGGGTAGCCGCTGACGCGCGCCACAGTGCGTTGCGAGCCATTCGGTAGCCCATTCGGCGGCAAACCGGACGGCGTCTTCGCGTGCATCGAAGCCGCGCAAGTCGCCGCTCAGATGGACATCGTATTCAAGCCCGTCAGCGCTGCTGCAACTGATTCGCGCGTGGGCAATGTATTCGCCATCGGCCCGGCGCGGGGTAGGATCGATATGGAAACCTGCAGAATTCGCGTACACGTGTCTCTCCTCACGGCTTGCAACGGAGGTGGCTCTGCACCCAGGACAGTGGGTACGCGGCCGGTGCCGGCTTGCGCTTGTGCTTGTGCTCCCTCTCAACCGGGTGGCGCAGCGGGCGATGGCGAGACGCAGTCGTTCGCGTCTCACCTTGTACTGACGCAGTTGCGCCTCCAGAAACGCGAGCGTGTCGAGACGCGGGATGGCCGACGTACCGGTCGGCTCACTTTCATCGATAGATAATCGGCAAGTGTTCAGTTCCAGTTCACGGAGTGCGATTTCTGTCTCCACATGGCTATGCTGCATCATCAGATCGGCGAGTCGAGACATGACACCTCGTTAGATCAGTCATTCTGAAAGTAGTGGTTCACGAGCCGGCGCATCGCGCAGCGAGCGTGATGTGCATTCGACCGGAAGCGTGCCGCAAGCATCGGCAGATACGGTTCGAAACCGCGGCGCACGACTGCTGCTCGCGGATCATGTCGATAACGCGGGCATAGCCCGCTGGGGACGGACGCGCTGTGTTATTCGCCGTCCCAGATGGTGTCGACCGGCGTGCTTTTGTCGATCAGCAGCTTGCCGTAAGCGGTGCATGCGCGTCTTGCAGCACCCGCGCTCAGAAACGGCGTTTCGACCTGGAGCCGAAATACGCGGCTTCTCGCCTTGATGCCCTCGTCGCCGGGTTCCCTGATCCGAACGGCGGCATCGAAGCCTGCGTCGTAATCGTGGGCGAAGCCTGCGCGTGTGGGCGTGTGCGGGAAAACAAGTGGATGAACTTCCAGCCCCTTGTACAGGTAGATACCGTCTGCCATGGTTACCTCTGTTTCGCCGCGCAAACGCGGCACGATGTCAGGAGGCTAATGGCAATGGGTCGTTGTCATTCGACCATATTGGCGCACAAACCTGGAGCCGCCTTTGTGACGGAATCGGGCCGACCGTACCAGGCAATCCAAGGCGAGGCGACGATCAGTCAACGAGCCCATACTACGCGCAATGCGAACCCGCGTCGCGAATTTTTCTGCGCGAGAAACGATGTCGTGCCACTGCGCGTAAGTCTTGCTGATTCGCGTGCGTCTTCGGGCGGATTGACCGCATCCGGAGCCGGTCAATGCGCTTCGCCGATCAAGCCGCAGCGCGATGCTGCGTAGACAAACGCGCAGTCGTGTTCAGTGATGAGAGAGACTGGGGCGTGCGCCGAACCGGCCGAATCGCGAGCGATAGGGACGTGACGGGTCGATGCGGAGGGTTGCTCAGCACGCCACGATGCGCCGCCCTGATCAAAGGCCCTGCATCGTGCTCGTCGAATGCGCGATCAGATGTACGACGCCAAAAATGCATCCTCCAATACACAGTGCAAGAAAAACAGCCACGAAGGGGAGTGCGACGATGTTGATGTTCGCGAAGTCGGCTTCGTGCGATGCGCGCTTACGCACGCCGAAAAATGCTGACAGGACGATACGGACGAGACGAAGGATTTCCATGATGCTGCTCCGGTGATTGATGGACCCATCATCGGCGCATCCACGAATCGGAAACAGCAGCAGATTCGCGCGAAAACAGGTAAGCAGGGGTGTCAATTCGTCGCACCGGGAAGATCTGGAATCTCCCTGGTCGCTCCTGTCATCACTTGCGATTTTGCGTCCCGCTGCCGCCCATCGATTCAAGCAGTGGCCGCAGCGCATCGAATTCCGAGCCGAAAGCGCTCCAGTCGCCCGCTTTTAGCCGTTCGAGCGCGCGATTATAGTGTGCGAGCGCCTCGCGGGTACGCTCGTCCGCTGTGGCTGGCGAGCTGGGTGAGGCGGGCAGGGTGTCATCGAAGAGCGCTGCAAGGGCGTGCGGTAACGTATCCTGCATCACGACGCGATCGCCATACGCGGCGATAACCCGCTTCAACTCTGGCAATTGGCCGGATGCTGCGCGCAGGTAGAGCGGGGAAACGTAGAGAATCGAATTTTCGATCGGCAGTACCACGAGATGACCGCGGATCACACGCGAACCCATCTGATTCCACAGCGAAATCTGCTGAGAGATTTCGGTGTTTTGCTGGATGCGTGCCTCGATCTGGAACGGCCCATAGACGAGCTTGTCCTTCGGAAACGTGTACACGACCAGCTTGCCATACTCGGGCGGATCGCAACGCGCCGCGAGCCAGGCAATCATGTTTTCGCGCTGGCTGGGCACCATCGGCAGCAGTAGCACGAATTCGGCGCGCTTCTCGCCGGGTAATCGCATGATCATGTAGTACGGCGCCATTTGCGCGCCCGGCGCATTTGCGGCATCGATGCCGGCCAGTTCACGTGGGAACTGCCAGAGGTCCTCGCGGTTGTAGAAGACTTCTGGTGCATCCATATGGTAAGTGCGATAGAGCTGCGCCTGAATCAAAAAGAGATCTTCGGGATAGCGGATATGCTGCCGCAGATCGTGTGGCATTGCATCGAGAGGCTTAAAGAGGCCCGGGAAAATGCGCTGGTAGGTCCTCAGGATGGGTTCGTCAGGATCGGTGATAAAGAAATTGACGGTGCCGTTATACGCATCCACGACTACCTTCACCGAATTGCGGATGTAGTTCGTGTCGCCGCCCGTCACCGGTTGCGAATAGGGAAACCAGCGGCTCGTGGTGTAGGCATCGAGTATCCAGAACAGACCGCCGCCGCTTGCAACCAGATAGGGGTCCCTGTCGAGGACGAGGAACGGCGCGATCGAGCGCACCCTGTCCTCGATATTGCGATGAAGCAGAATCCGGCTCGCTGCCGTGATGTAGCCGGTGAACAGGATGTCGGGTGCGCCGAACTGCAAGGCGAAGAGGATACGTCGTGCTGCATTGCCAATGCCGATACCGTCGTGCCCGTCATAAGCCTTATAGACGTTTTCTTTCCCTTGGGGAAAGTCGAATTCCGGCATGCTTCCTTTCACGATGACGTAGCCTTGCGCCCCTTGGCCAAAATAGAGGCGCGGTTCGCGAATGACCGGCCCGCCATTCGAAACAGGCGGAATATCCTGCAGATAGAACGACGGCAAGCCCTCGGCCGATTTCTCGGTGACGGGCGACATGACGGCACCGTTGCCGTGCGTGAACAGTAGGTGCAGGTTCACCCACGTCTGCGCATTAGCAGGAAGCATTGACGAATCGAGTTCGCGCGCGGAGAGCATGACTTGCCGGTAGCCGGCGTTTAGACGGTAGCGGTCGATGTCCACGGAAAGAAACCGGTAGTACGTCCTGATCTCCTGCAACTGCGCGTAGGTGTCCATGAGCGGCTGCACATCCCACAAGCGGATGTTGTCGATGGTTGCGCGATTGCTTTGCAACTCCGCCAGATTCAGCCCTTGTCCGGCAGCGAATGGTCGGATCGCGATCTGCGAGAGGCCGTAGGCCTGCCGGGTCAGCGCGATGTTGTGCTTGATATACGGTGTCTCCAGCCTTAACTCGCTTGGCTTGACATAGAACCGCTGGTAAAGCGCCGGATAAATGACGGCGAATACCACTGCGCCGCCGAATAGCAGCAGCACAGCTGCAGCGGGAATCCGATAGCCGCGCCAGCGCACATTGGCCCATGACGCAAGGGCTGCCGCGACGGCGAGACCGATGAGCAGCCACAGTACCCGCAACACGACATGGATGTCGGTATAGCCCGCACCGACCACGACGCCGTTGTCGCCATATAACAGAAGAAAGCGATCGAGCCAGTAAGATCCCGCCTTCGTCAACAAGATGAAGCCGAGCAGAACTGACCCGTGAGTGGCAGCGGCTCGCGAGAGTTCGCGCGGCGGCTTCTCGATCTGTATGTCGCCGCGCACGCCGTAAATCACTGCTGCAATGATCGCGCTGCAAATGAGGACGCGTAGCAGCCAGTTCTTGAACGCCACATAGACGGGCAGTGAGAAAAGATAAAAGCCGATGTCGCGGCCGAAGATGGGATCGCGTTCTCCAAACGGAACCTGATGAATGAAGCGAAGGATCATGTCCCAGTTCGAATCTTCGCTGGCTGCGATCAATAGCCCCAGCACGACGGCAACGCCAGCGGTTGTCCAGCGCCACAGAACATGCGGCGCGACTTCGCGGCCTACGTCGACCACGACTTCGAACTTGGCCACAGAGGGAACAACGTGCCTGGCATAACGATGCGCAAGCAGGCCGGACGCCGCGATGACGAGCGCTGAGATCGCGAACACGGCAGTGAACAGCAGCACCCTGGCGTCGAGTATCGTCCAGAAAACGCCCGTATAGCCGATCGAAGAAAACCAGAGCCAGTCGACGAGCACACGCGTCATGCGTTCAATAACAATCAGCCCGACGATGACAGCAACAATCGCGATCGCGGCGCGTCTCCTACGCACACGGGATAACGCTTGCGATGGCATCGTTCCTCCCTTTCCGGTGCTGTAGCGAAACGGCACGGCTACGTCATGTCTGCATTGATTGTAGACCTGCGATCGGAGTGGCGTTCAACGCCGTGCGAATGCGTCTGAGGCGGTGCGCGCACTTCTGCTCATCCCGCCGTTGCGTTGCAACAAGTGCGCGTGTTCGGGGCATGTACTCGCGAAACTTTCCTGTCGACACTTTCATCGTCCAGAATAAGGTTTACACGCACTGCGAGATCGAGCACGCATGCGACGCTCAAGCGTGTGAACTCCCACACTTGTTCGATATCTGAATGAACAGGGAGGGCGGCCATGACTACCGCTGCCAGTTTTCATATCGGCTATACCCAATACCTCGGCCCCGACGGCGAGCCGGTTCAAGCGTTGCCTGCTTTTGCACGCGATCCGATGGCGTTGATTCCCCTCTATCGTGCAATGGTGCTGACACGGGTGTTCGATACGAAGGCCGTCGCGCTGCAGCGTACGGGCAAGCTGGGCACCTTCGCGTCTTCCGTCGGCCAGGAGGCGGTGGGTGTCGGCGTCGCCAGCGCAATGCAACCCGACGACGTGCTGTTTCCTTCGTACCGCGATCACGCTGCGCAATTGCTGCGCGGCGTCACGATGACGGAAAGTCTGCTGTATTGGGGCGGCGACGAGCGAGGCAGCGATTTCAGTGTGGCGCGCCACGATTTTCCGAACTGCGTGCCGATAGGCACACAGGTGTGCCATGCCGCAGGCGCGGCCTACGCGTTTGTGCTGCGTCACGAACCGCGCGTGGCGGTCGCGATGGTCGGAGACGGCGGCACGTCCAAGGGCGATTTCTACGAGGCGATGAACATGGCGGGCGTCTGGCAGGCGCCGCTTGTCCTCGTGGTCAATAACAACCAGTGGGCGATTTCGGTGCCGCGCAGCCAGCAGAGCGCCGCGCAAACGCTCGCGCAAAAGGCTTTGGCTGCGGGAATCGACGGGCTCCAGGTCGACGGCAACGACGTGATTGCCGTGCATCACGTGGTGCACGCGGCGCTCGCGAAGGCTCGTCGCGGCGATGGCCCGACGCTGATCGAAGCGCTCAGCTACCGCCTTGGCGACCATACGACAGCCGATGACGCCACGCGCTACCGCGACGCCGAGGTGCTCAGCAAGCAATGGGACTACGAGCCGCTGCTTCGTTTGCGCACTTACCTGATGCGGATGAATGTCTGGGACAAGTCGCAGGAAGAGGAACTCGGCAAGACCTGCCGTGCGCAGGTCGAAGAGGCCGTCAAGGCATATCTCACGATACCTGCGCCGCCGACTTCGGCGATGTTCGATCACCTGTATGCGGCATTGCCACAAGGGATGCGCGAGCAGTTCGAGATGGCGTTGCGCTTCGCACCGGCTGCGGGGAAAGATCATGGCTGACGTCAACATGGTCGAGGCGATCAATCTGGCGCTTTCCTACGAACTGTCGCACGACCCGGCCGTGGTGATGCTCGGCGAGGATATCGGCGTGAATGGCGGCGTGTTTCGCGCCACTCTCGGCCTGCAGGCCCGATTCGGAGCGCAACGGGTGATCGACACGCCTTTGGCAGAAACGGCGATCGCGGGCGCTGCGATCGGCATGGCTGCGATGGGCTTGAAGCCAGTCGCGGAGATTCAGTTTTCGGGCTTCGTCTATCCGACCATCGACCACGTGCTCAATCATGCGTCGCGCCTGCGGCATCGCACGCGCGGCCGGCTGACATGCCCGCTTGTGATCCGCACGCCGTGCGGCGCGGGCATTCACGCGCCGGAGCATCACTCCGAAAGCCCCGAGGCATTGTTCGCCCACATACCCGGACTGCGCGTCGTCACGCCGTCATCGCCTGCGCGCGCATACGGCCTGCTGCTTGCGGCGATCCGTGACCCCGACCCGGTCATTTTCTTCGAGCCGACGCGACTGTACCGGCTGTTCAGGCAGCCGGTGGAAGATAACGGCGAGGCGCTGCCGCTCGACAGCTGCTTTACGTGGCGTAGCGGCTCGGACGTGACGCTCGTGAGTTGGGGCGGCGCGTTGCAGGACGTGCAAGCCGCAGCCAGTCTGCTCGAGCAGGAGGGCGTGATGGCCGAAGTGATCGACGTAGCGACGCTCAAGCCGCTCGACATGAACACCATCCTCGCGTCGGTGGCGAAGACCGGGCGCTGTGTGATCGTTCATGAAGGGTCGCGCACGGGCGGTGTTGGCGCGGAGATCGCGGCCAACATCGCCGAGCGTGGCGTGTACTCGCTGCTCGCGCCGGTGCAGCGCGTCACGGGCTATGACGTGGTGGTGCCGCTATACAGGCTCGAGAATCAATATATGCCGGACACGCAGCGCATCGTTGCCGCGGTCAGGCAGGCGCTGGAGGCATCGTGAGGCCATGAAGACCTTCAAACTGCCCGATCTTGGCGAAGGCTTGCAGGAAGCGGAAATCGTCGAATGGCATGTCCACGGCGGCGATGACGTTCGTGCGGATCAACCGCTGTTGTCGGTCGAAACGGCGAAAGCGATTGTCGATATTCCGTCGCCTCAATCCGGGCGCATCGCGAAGCTGTTCGGCAAAGCGGGCGACATCGTCCATCTGGGCGCGCCACTCGTCGCGTTCGAAGGATCGGACGACGACGCGGATGCCGGCACAGTGGTTGGTCAAGTCACGGTCGGCCAGCATGTCGTCCAGCAGGCGCCGGCGGAGCCGGGCGGGTCAGCGGGCGCCGGTGCGGGCGTGATCAAGGCGATCCCGGCGGCCCGGGCGCTTGCGCGCAAGCTGGACGTCGATCTCGCGATGGTGACGGCAACGGGGCACGACGGTGTCATCACGGCGGCAGACGTGCAGCGCGACGCAAAGATACTCGCCGAACTCGGGCCGCCCGAAGTGCTGCGCGGCGTGCGGCGCGCGATGGCGCAGAACATGGCGCGCGCGCAGAGCGAAGTGGCGGCGGCGACGGTCATGGACGATGCCGATATTCACGCGTGGCCGCCGCATAGCGACGTCACGATCCGGCTGATCCGCGCGGTGGTGGCAGGGTGCCGTGCCGAACCGGGGCTCAACGCATGGTTCGACGGGCATGCGGGGCGACGCCACGTACACGCGAAGATCGATCTTGGCATCGCCGTGGATCTGCCCGATGGCCTCTTCGTGCCCGTGTTGCGCGACGTCGCGCACCGCGACGCCGCCGATCTGCGCGCCGGGCTCGACCGGATGCGCGCGGACATACGGGCGCGCAAGATTCCGCCCGAAGAACTGCGTGGCAATACGATCACGCTGTCGAACTTCGGCATGATCGCCGGCAAGTATGCGGCGCCTGTCGTGGTGCCGCCCACAGTCGCCATTCTCGGGGCGGGGCGCATTCACGCGCAGGTGGTGGCGGCAGACGACGTCCCCGCCGTGCATCGGATCTTGCCGCTGAGCCTGACATTCGACCATCGGGTGGTAACGGGCGGTGAAGCGGCGAGGTTTTTCGCCGCGGCGATTGCCGATCTGCAGTTGGCGCAATAGCCGGTCTTCGCGCAGAAGACGGAGCCGGAAACGCAGCATCCGCAGAGGCCCCGATTCCTATGACAAAAGACGAATCGCGCGAATTGACTAGACTGAATTGACGCGTTCGAACCAGACAACGAATGGAGCGATGCCTTCAAAGCGAGGCACGAACCCGCGAAGTTCCGTCGCCGGAATGCACTCCCGATATGCCGTTGGGAACGAACCATGATCGAACTCGAAAAGCTGGGCAGGATTCGGGTATTCGCGGACCTTCCGCGAGATCGGCTGGAGTGGCTGAGCGGCCGCGTTAGCGAGTATTCGATCGAAGCAGGCGACGTGCTGCTCCACGAGGGCGACATGGCCACGAGCCTGACGATCCTGTTCGAGGGCGAACTCACCGGGACGCGGCGTGACGACGGACAGCAATATGTCGAACGATTCTCAGCGCCCGAGGCCTTCGGCACGCCTTGCATGCTCGCATCGATCCCCTATCCGATGACGCTGACGGCCACCACCGACTGCAGGCTGGCGAGTTTGCCGGAGGCGGCCTTCAGGGAGTTGTTCGTTTCGTGCGGCCCTTTCAGCCAGGCTGTCGCCCGCGTGATGACCGACTGGCTCACCGCGCTCGAAACGGAATCCCTCAATCGAAGCAGGCTGGCCGCCCTGGGAAAGCTCGCGGCCGGTCTCGCGCATGAGATGAACAATCCCGCCGCAGCCTTGACGCGCGCGCTCGATTACATGCGCCGGGAACTCGTCGGGCTCGAAGCATCGGCGTTGGCGCTCGGCCTGCAAGCCGTGCCAGGCGAGGCACTCGACAAGCTCAGGGCTGTGGTGGCCAGCAAGGCATCGGGACGGGAAACGGAGGCGGCCGATCCGATCCGGCAGAGCGAGCGGGAGGCGCAACTCGTCGACTGGCTGGCCGTGCATGGCGTCATGAAGCCGTGGCTGGTTGCGCCCGTCTTCGCCGCTTGCGACATCGCGCCCGACGACCTCCGGCCCATCGCCGACGACCTGACGCCCGAGCAATTCAATGCAGCCATCGGTTGGATTGCCCGCCTCCTGGACCTTCGTTCCGTGATGGACGACGCGATGCAAGGCGCCAACCGGATCTCGGACATCGTCGCGGCGATGAAATCGTATTCGTTCATGGATCGGGGGCCGCAGCAGGAAATCGACCTTCATGAAGGCATCGACGACACCCTGACGGTGATGACGCACGAGATGAAGCACGGCATCACGGTCACGCGCGACTACGATCGCGGCCTGCCGCGCATTCAGGCGTTTGGCAGCGAGCTGAACCAGGTGTGGACACGGATCATCGAGAACGCGATCGAGGCCATGAACGGGCAGGGCAATATCGCCATTCGTACGCGATGCGACGGCGATTACGCCGTCATCGAGATCGCCGATAACGGGCCGGGCATTCCGCCCGATACGGTGACACACCTGTTCGAGCCGTTCTTCACGACAAAGCATGCTGACAGCGCGCAGGGGCAGAGCCTCGGACTGGGTTTGCATCTCGCGTACCGTATCGTCGTGAACCGGCACGGCGGAACGATCGGCGTCCGCTCCGATGCCGCCGGCACGGTTTTTCGCGTCACGCTGCCGCTCGTTGGCGCTCGCAGCAAAGGCGATGGGAGCGAACGTCGGGATGCCCTTGTTTTGTAGTCTGGAAAGGCCATGAACCTGAATACGGCAGCGTCTAGAATGTCTTGAATGACCGTCGATACCGTGCGTTGCCGGCATCGACGTACAACCCAGGCGTGGAGTCAGATTCGTCATGGAGAAGCCCGTCATCCTGGCAGTCGACGATGACCCGATCGTAGCCGGTGCGGTCGCGCGCGATCTGCAGGTCGCGTACGGCGAGCATTACCAGATCGTGCGCATGGAGTCGGGGACGTCGGCGCTGGAGGCAGCGAAGCAACTGCGTCTGCAAAACCGTTCCATTGCCCTCTTCATTGCGGACCAGCGCATGCCGAAGATGAGCGGCATCGAGTTCCTCGAACAGGCAATCGAACTGTTTCCGGAAGCCAAGCGCGTGCTGCTCACCGCGTACGCCGATACGGATGCCGCGATCCGTGCGATCAACACGGTGCATCTTGACCAGTATCTGCTGAAGCCCTGGCATCCTCCCGAGCAGAATTTCTATCCGGCGCTCGATGACCTGCTCGCCGACTGGCACGCGTCGTTCCGATCCGCATTTCAAGGTATCCGGATACTCGACCATCGCTGGTCGCCGCTTGGACATCAGCTGCGCGACTTCATGACGCGCAATCACATTCCGTTTCGCTGGTTCGACGTCGAGCGCCACGGCGACGCCGATCCGCTCCTGAACGCGCTGGCGTCAGGGCAGCGGCAGTTGCCCGTCGTGGTATTCGAGGACGCCACAGTGCTGAGCCGCCCGACGATCGCGCAAATCGCCGAGAAGGTCGGGCTGCACACACGCTCGACGACGCCGTTCTACGACCTGGTGATCGTGGGCGGCGGGCCCGCCGGATTGGCTGCAGCCGTGTATGGCGCCTCGGAAGGATTGCGCGTGGCGATCATCGAATGCGATGCGCCAGGCGGCCAGGCGGGCACCAGTTCGCATATCGACAACTATCTCGGCTTTCCGTCTGGCGTGAGCGGAGCCGACCTGTCGCGGCGTGCGCTGATGCAGGCGCGACGCTTCGGCGCTGAAATGATCTTGACGCAGCACGCGGTGGGGCTTCGCGTGGAGCCGCCCTACAAGTTCGTCAAACTCTCGGATGGATCGGAAGTCAGCTGTCTCGCGCTGATGGTCGCGAGCGGCGTGTCCTATCGCAAGCTGGAAGCACGCGGCATCCAGGAACTCACGGGAGCCGGCGTTTATTACGGCGCCGCGCTGGTAGAGGCCGTCGCGTGCGCGAACCAGGACGTATATGTCGTGGGCGGGGCCAATTCGGCGGGACAGGGCGCCATGTTCCTCTCCAAATACGCGCGTTCCGTGACGCTCCTGTGCCGGGGCGCATCGCTGAGCGCCAGCATGTCGCACTATCTGATCGAGCAGATTCACGAGACCGAGAACATTCACGTGCGGCCCAACACGGAAGTCGAGAGCGTGAGCGGTCAGGGGCACCTGGCGGAAATCACCTTGCGCGACACGCAGACGGGACGCTCGGACACGGTTGCGGCCAGCGGACTGTTCGTCTTCATCGGCGCGGCACCGTGCACGGAATGGCTGCGCGGTGTGGTCGAGCGCGACGAGCACGGCTTCCTGTTGACGGGCCGCGCGCTCTTCAAGGGAGGACGCGCGAGCGCGGGATGGCAGCCGGAACGCGATCCTTACCTGCTCGAAACCAGTGTGCCCGGCATCTTCGCGGCGGGCGACGTGCGCGCCGATTCTGTCAAGCGCGTGGCGGCGGCCGTCGGCGAAGGTTCGATTGCCGTGCATTTCATTCACCAGTACCTTGCGAATCCATGAGCGACTTGTCCAGGCTGTTCGAAATGCCGCTACTCGCGGGACTTCCGGCGGAGCGCAAACAGTGGCTCAGCGCGAACCTGACCGAGCATCGGCTGAAGAAGGGCGAGATCCTGTTGCGCGAAGGGGAGACCGTCACGCACCAGTTCATTCTGCTCGAAGGCGAACTCGTGACGGAAAAGCGGATCGCGGGCCGGCAAGTGATCGACGACACACGTGCCGCGCCCGTGTCCATTGCAGAGGCATCCCTGCTCTCGGGCATGCCGCTGCCATTGACCTTCGTCGCCAACACGGACTGCTTTCTGGTCGCGCTATCCGAGCAGGTCGTCCGCACACTCCTTAACGAATGTGAATCCTTTAGCCGGCAGATCTTCCGCTCGATGTACGGACGAATCTCCGCTTACGACAGGTTCATTCTCAGCGGAGAGAAGCTCGCCGCACTGGGCCGTCTGTCCGCCGGGCTCGCGCATGAACTGAACAATCCGGCGGCCGCCGTGGCGCGCGCCGCAGAAGGGCTACGCGATTCGCTCGACAGCCTGCATCAGGCAACCCGGGCGCTCGTCTCGAGCGCGATGCGTGCCGACGTCATGGCGACGCTCGACGAATGGGCCAGTCGGACGCCGCCACCGCTGGATGCAACGCCTCAAGGCGCATTGCGGCGAAGCGAAGCCGAAGACGCAGTCGCGCAGTGGCTTTCGGCGCACGGTATAGCGAAATCCTGGCTGATCGCGCCGCGGCTTGTGGCAGCGGGCTTTTCTCCGCAAGAGCTGGCGCCTGTTGCATCGAGCGTCACGCCCGAACAATTCGACGCCGGCATCCGCTGGCTGGCCGCCACATTCGACATGCGCTTTCTGTCCGAGCAGGCATGGATTGGCGCCGGCCGCATCTCCGAGATCGTCAAGGCCATGAAGTCGTACTCGTATATGGACCAGGCGCCGTTGCAGGAGGTGGACATACACACCGGAATCGAAGACACGTTGACGATCATGCAGCACCGGCTCAAGCATGGAATCGTCGTCAAGCGGGACTTCGATCTCGCGTTGCCGCCTGTCCCTGTCTATGGCAGCGAGCTCAACCAGGTGTGGACCAACCTGATCGACAACGCGATCGACGCGATGGATCAGCATGGCGAACTCACGATCCGCTCGCGCCTGGAGGGCAATTGTGCGTTGATCGAGATTGGGGATACGGGGCACGGCATTCCAGCCGATGTGCTTCCACGGCTGTTCGAACCGTTCTTCACGACCAAGCCGCCGGGCAAAGGCAACGGTCTGGGTTTGCACATCGCGTACCGGACCGTGGTGCATCGACACGACGGAAGAATCAATGTGGAGTCGCACGCAGACGGGACCACGTTTCAAGTGCGGCTGCCGCTGGTCCAGGGTCACGCGGCAACCGGGTGAAACTGAAACAAGTGGGACTTCGGCGTGGTATCGGCGCCTGGACCCATGCCGAGATGCCATCCATTCGAGGGCCCGCTACGCGATTTCATTGCCTCGCAATCGCGCCTCGTCGCCAATCACGCCCACAACTGGCAGCGTGATTGAGTGCATCCCTGTTAGACCGGCAGACACACTAAGGCCCAACGGTAATCAGGAGCGTGATGTCCACTACGTAATCCGGCGGCGTGGCTGCCTGCCCGAAGTCTCCCGGCAGATAGTGGAAGCGGCCGCCATAGTGAATCGTGTGCGAACCCGCCGGCAGCGGTTTCAGAAGCAGGTAATAGCCGTCAGCTACGGCCGTGCCGGTTCCGTATATGAATTCCGGCATGCCGAAAACCCAACGCAGCGGTGTTGAAAATGTGAACTGGTTGGTCGCGACGCGATACGCCGTGACGTCGGTGACGGGCACGTTGTCGATAGTGACGAACAGGTCCTCGATTCGATCAGCAAAACGGTTGGCGATCTCCTGTTCGCCTGCCGCCGTGGTTGGCGTGTAGACGCCGGGCGGCAGCAGTGTGGAAGAAAACGTATCGAGCGTCGCCAGCAAGATGGATGTGTTCGCGGGGATCACGTTCGCCGACTGGTCGCAAGTCTGCGGCGCATTGGGGACGTCGAGCGCGTGAAAGTAGGAGCTGGGCGTAGCCCAATACCAGACGTTACCGCTTTGTCCCGCTGAGATAGGACGCGTGCAGTTGATTAGCGGGTTTGGCAGAAAGGGGCCGTTATCTATCGCATTCACCCATTGCCAAAACGACGTCACCCATTGACGGTACGTTTTCCCGTCGAAGCGTGCATGGCGAGGAACGATTGCGCTATTGTCGGTCCCTGGCTGCGCGGCGGGACGTTTGGTGGCGGGATCGGCGGCGCTCATCACGGCAGCGTCGGCGACCGCCGCACCGGCTGGACGGTCGCTGCTGCCGCCACCGCATCCGGCCACGACGACTGCAATTGTTGCGGCCGTAGCCGAAGATCGCAATGCCCTCTTGAATTGAGAAACAAGGGCAGTGGGTTCTTGATCTATATCGTTCATCACGCTCTCCTAACCGGGCTTTGTTTGATTTGCTGCCAGCCGAACGCGTTGTGTGATCTTTTATAGACGGCCATCGAGCGCTTCGTCGGACAAAAGATGGCGGTTATCGCCAGCCGCTCAGATTGGTGGCCTCGACAAGGAGATGGGAGCGGTATTGGCCGCCGGTCTTGCATCGGCTGCTCGGTTCGGCCGATGCCGCAAGAGCGCGGTCGCCAGAAGCCGACGCAGTGAAGAACGATTCAGTAGAAATATAAGCAATGCAGATCAAATTGATCTCATCGCGTGGACTTTCGTCGGGACGGGTAGATCGCGGCGACACAAGTCTTATGACGCGTTAGCGACGATGTGTGAATCGCCGCGCCGCGAGTAGAGGGCGCCAGGACATCGGGCTGCACAAACCTCGACCGACACGCGGCTCGAATTGCGCGTGTGTCGAATGTTCGCGGCGACCAACGACGTCCTGAACTCAACCAGAGTTGATCGGTGCAGAGCGCGTCACGTATCAGGAAGACGCGCGTGCCTTCAGACAGGTTTGATATTCGCCGCTTGTTTGCCCTTCGGGCCCATCTTGACATCGAAGCTTACTTTCTGGTTTTCCTGCAACGACTTGAAGCCTTCAGTCTTGATCTCCGAGAAATGGGCGAACAGATCTTCACCGCCTTCGTCCGGAGTAATGAAACCAAACCCCTTCGCATCGTTGAACCATTTCACTGTACCAGTTGCCATTTTTGAACCTGTAAATGTTGAAAAGTCGCTTTTGCGCCTGCGAGCACATACGATGCAATCGCCTGGGACGCAGGACTTTGTACCACGCTGGATGACACCTGCCAATCTTCAATGGGAGGAAACCAGATGGGGTTTTCGGGGTCGGACCCGTGTGGGCATTTTAACCGGGCGACGCAGCGTGCGATGCGGTAATCATTGCCGCAAACAGAACTCTTCGACCAACGCCGCCTCGAAAACGCTTGATGAACACAGTCGTTATGCGACGGCGCGCGGGCAGCGCCAGCTTTGTTCGCATTTCCCTAAAGCGAGCGCATGCGTTGCGAGACATCGCAAAGGAATGCATGCAGCTGCGGCGAGTTGCAATAGGCGACATTGAACCGAAACCAAACGGATTCCAAAACGGGTTTCAGGCTGAATAGTTCGCCGCGCGCAAGCGCAATCCCTGCTTCGAGACCAGCGGCGCTAATCAGTTCAGTGTTGAAACGGTCCGACGGCTCCGCATTCCAGCCGGCGCTCACAAACAGCCCGCCGCGCGGTGTGGCTAAGGCGGTCATGCCGACATCCGCCAGCACCGTGAGGAATTGCTCTCGTTCGTTCGCGAGTCGCATACGCAAGCGGTCGATATAGCGTCGTAAGCCGGGATCGGACATCACTTCCATGATGTATCGTTCATTGAGTTCGGACGTCGTCAGTCCGCTAGCCATCTTGACGCTTACCAACTCGTGAACCAGGCGCATTGGGCATGCGATGTAACCGGTGCGCAACGACGGAGCAATTGTTTTTGAAAATCCGCCGACGCATATCACTCTGTTCAGTCCATCCAAAGAGGTCATCGACGGGTCGGATGGCGACGCGAGATCCCGAAAGATGTCGTCCTCGATGATCAGTAGATCATACTGTTCGGCCAGAGCAATCACTCGATAGGCATGCGCTGGCGAAAGCGTGGTGGACAACGGGTTCTGCAATACCGTGTTGACAAACATCGCCTTGGGTCGGTGAGTTGCAGCGAGCACGGCCAGCTGGTCGACGTCTAGTCCTTCCTGAGTCCGGGGAACACCCACCATATTCACACCGTGGCTACGCAACAAGGAATGGAGATTGAAATAGCCGGGGTCCTCCACCAACACAGTATCACCGGCTTTGAGGAGACTTCGTACAATCAGATCCAGTCCATGTGACACGCCGTTGGTCAGTATGATCTGGTCAGGCGAGACGGCGCAAAATCGCTCGGTCAGTTCCCGCGCCAGCAATTGGCGCAGGCGAGGAAATCCGAGCGGGTGTCCGTAGCCTACAAGACGCTCAGCAGGCATCTTGATCGCCTGCCTGACGCCCTGAAGTATCATGCTTTCGCTGCACCACTCAGGCGGAAGCACACCCGAACCGACTGGCAGCAGATCGGGGTTTTGATCCCATACGAGCACGGGAAGCCAGGAGTCGGCGGCTGCCTCCATCGCCTTCGGGGGCATGTCGGAGAGCGTCGAGAGTTGCCCCGCGCGAGACGTGACGAAATAGCCGGACCCCGGTCGCGAAATTAGTACTCGCCTCGATACTAAAACTTCATAGGCCTCGGCAACGGTGAAAGTGCTGACCTCGAGCAGTCGCGCGAGTTCTCTGACCGAGGGTGTCTTCGTGCCCGCTCTCAACACGGCGGAGTCGACCAGCTGCTCCAGTTTCGCGACGATCTGATCGACCAGACTCACCCCTCTGTGGCGTTCGACGCGAAGCTCTTCGACCAATGTGGATTCACGACATGGCGAGGCTGCATCCGGCGGTGACGGAGGGCCAGAATGACTGTTTGGCATTTTGTTCCCTCGTAGAGGCGGTTTCGTAAGCCCAGTAAGTTGGTTGGCAAGCGTGAGCACAATGCAGAGTCAAAGCGTCGACTCGTCATGCGTTTTTGGGTGCCGCATTTCGTCTGTGCTCCAGCGCGAAGCTGACTGCCTCCGTCAACTGGCCTGCGTCGATTGGCTTGGGCAGATAGCGGACGAATCCCGCCTTCAGGCCGCGTTGGATATCGTCTGCCGTTGCATTCGCGCTAAGAGCGATCACGGGGGTATGCGCCGTGACCGGATTGTTGCGGAAAATTTTCAGTGCTTCGTCGCCGCTGACATCCGGCAGATGAACATCGATCACGATGACATCCGGCGCAGCGGCGAAGGCGCGCGCGAGACCCAGTTGTCCGGTGACCGCAGTCAGCAAGCGGATATCGGTACGGCCGCTAATGGCTTGTCGTACGCGCTCCTGGTTGGCTGGATTGTCGTCGACACAAAGCAACGTATGGAACGGCGCAGCTGCCGCTTCGTCGGGCGATCGTGCCGCGGACGAGGCGGGCGGGACGGGGCCAGTCTCCGTGATATCTGGCGGCTGTGCCGCGGCTAGCTCGATCCAGAACGTGCTGCCGCTCCCGACCTGACTGTCGACGCCGATGACGCCGCTCATCAACTCGACCAGCTTCTTGGCCACCGCGAGACCGATACGCGCGCCTTCATCGGGCCCGCTCTGTTGGCCGAGGCGCTTGAATGGCTGGAAAAGTTGCGCTAGCTGCTCCGGGGACAATCCCATGCCAGTGTCGCGAATGCTGACGCGAACGCGGCCCGGCGCGGGAGTCTTGCAACTCACTTCGACCTTACCGTTCGCGTGGTTGTATGTAACGGCGTGGGTCAGCAGGTTAGTGAGAATCTGCTTCAGGCGCATCGGATCGGCACGCACGAAGCACGAGGTATCGCGCGCGGGAAAACCCAGACGAATACCGCGCCGTTGCGCCAGTGGCTCGATTTTGGCCCTGCATTCACGCAGCACGTCGTCGAGCAGCACGGGCTCGGCCGAAACCATCACCTGGCCGGATTCCACTTTCGCGAGATCGAGGATTTCGTCAATCAGTTTCGACAGATGCCGGCAGGCCGCGCCAAGCTGTTCTATGCGGGCTTGCTGGGAAGGTGTGGCTTCCGGAAACTCGGCCGCCATCGACTCCGCGTAATCAAGAATCGCTTTGAGCGGACTGCGCAATTCGTCGCTGGCGCTGCAGAGAAATTCCGTTCCCGTGCGTGCTGCGCGTTCGGCTACGGCTTGCATCTGCTTCTGGTCCTCGATGTCGGTCACGGTGCCGAACCATTCGACAACATTCCCATTCGCATCCTTGACGGGCAGCGCACGACCTAGTTGCCATCGATACGCACCGTCGGAGGCCCTTTTCCAACGGTATTCGATTTCGTAAGCCTCACCCTTTTCGACGGCTGCTGACCAGGCTTCAAAGCAACGCTGCAGATCGTCCGGATGGACCGCTCGTGTCCAGCCCCAGCCTTTGCTTTGCTCAAAGGTAAGCCCTGTATAGCTCACCCATTGTGCGTTGCAATAGTTATTTCTGCCGTCCAGCCCAGCGGCCCATACCATTTGCGGGATCGCATCCGCCAGTAGCCTGAAGCGTCGATCGCTGTCGTCAGCTTCTGTTAGTGAAGAGACGAGTCCTGCCAGTCTGTCCGTGCGGTGCTTTCGCATGATCTACCCCAACAATTCGTCGCGCTATACCTGGAAAACCTCTTTGCCCATCGTTGCCGTCGCCGACTTCACCAGCCGTCTTTTGCGATACGGTCGTTCAGTGCCAGGTGAATGTCGGTCGCCCGGAAAGCAGTTCAGTAGCGGGGGCGATTAGCGAATTACTCGGCAGCGGCAAGATGCTTGCTGACGCTTTCTATCGCGGTGTCGAAATGACGATGCTGCTGCAACGTACTTCTTAGCATTGCGAACGCCCTTGGCGCATTGATTGCGAATATGCCGGTGATCCGATCGTCGTGCCTGAACGCGCACAGGAAGGGACGTTCCGTCTCCTCACCGACGAGCGGGACAAGTTCTCCCAGGTCTGTCCGGCCGGCAACCTGAATGCGGCATCCGTACTGGTCAGTCCAGAAGTACGGTATTGTCGAAAAGGGGCGTGCTTGCGCACGGCCGGTCAACAGGTTTTTCGCGGCGTGCATCCCTTGCTCGGCGGCAACAAGCCATTGCTCTCCGCGCATGACGCCACCCCACCATTCATTCGGCCAGGCCATTACATCCCCGGCAGCGTATACCGCATCTGGTCCGGCGTTGAGCGTTTCGTCACACAGCAGGCCATCGCCGAGTTTCAATCCGGAGTCGGCCAGCCATTCCGTATTCGGTAAAACACCGATACCGATCACCACGATGTCGGCAGGCAGCTCCCAACCATCTTCGAGCCGCACCGATTCGACGCGATCGTCTCCACCAAAACCAGCCACGCGTGCGTTGCATACCAGGTTGACGCCGAACTCGCCATGCAGTTGGCCCAACGCGTGACCCAGTCGTGCGCCCACTGCGCGAGACATCGCATGCTTGCCGCTTTCCAGTATGGTTACCTGTGCACCACTTGCCGCGGCGCTCGAAGCCACCTCGGAACCGATAAAACCCGCGCCGATGATGACCACCCTGATACCCGGCAGGATCTTCTCCTTTATAGCCAAGGCATCGTCAATTGTGCGCAGCGTATAGATCTCCGCCAGCGACCGGCCCATTTCCAGTTGCTGCGCGCGTGCGCCTGTGGCGATGACCAGTCCGTCGTATTGCATCCACTGTTCGCCGATCCGGACCTGCGATCTGTTGATGTCGAGCCCGCTCGCAGGGGTGCCCAGAAGCAGTTCCACCCGTTGTTCCGCGAACCAGCTGATATCACGGTACAGCAGTTGCTCCGGGCGAATCTCACCGGTCAGGATCTGCTTGGACAGCGGCGGTCGGTCATACGGCGCGTGCGGCTCTGCGCTTACCAGCGTGATGTTGCCTCCGAAGCCCTCACGGCGAAGCGTCTCTACCGCTCGCAGTCCAGCGACGCTTGCACCAACGACAACGACGTTGCTCAAAGACATGGTTGACCTCAGACGCCTGGGTTTTCCGGAATCCCATTCTTCTTGATTACCCCGTTGTGGCGATGAGCCGATCGCGCGTGTGTCATCGAAGAGCGTTCGATGAACATCTGCCATTCGAGCTCATTTGCAAACGTCTCTATGTTAGCACCCGGTCAATGCATTTCGGCGGCCATAAGCGCATCGAATCGCGCATGACGCACGCTCTTTACGCATGTATCGACGGTAGCCAACTGTACTGATTTCGCGACCTGCACGGTTTGTCATCGAATCCGCTGCGTTTGAGAAAAGCAACGTGTACTGCACATGTCCAGAGCACGCATGAAGGGGCACTATGCCAGAAAGCGTACGAAAGAAAAGCCGTCGTCGTGCGCAGAGACCCAAACGGTAGAACGAGGAATAGTCAATGGCATACCTCTCTTACGTCAATGTCTTTGCCGAAGATATCGTAGCGCTCAGTTCCTTTTATCAGCAGGTATTTGACTTCCCGGAGATCGAGTCGATCCGGTCTCCGATTTTCCGGGGACTCGATGCCGGCAAGAGCAACATAGGGTTCAACGCGCGCGACGCTTATACCTTGCTCGGACTCGCCGAATTCAATGACGTCAAGGGCGTCAGGTTTTTGCTGAACTTCGATCTGGAAACGAAAGAAGCAGTGGACAGGCTGGTGCCGCTGGCGGTCAAGGCGGGCGCCACGCTCATCAAAGCGCCGTACGAGACCTACTATCACTGGTATCAGGCTGTCATGCTCGATCCAGAAGGCAATGTATTCCGTATCAATCACGTCCTGCCATGAACATGCTTTGCTGCGCTTCGTATGCAGACGCATCGACGTCACGCAGCACTTTGTCGAGGGTGCGATACGTTGCATTTCCATGAAGGCAAATCGCGAGAAACGGAAAATCGACGTGTACTTCAGATAGAAGACGACGGACTGGCCGAGACGTGGAGAGAGAATGAAAGCGGCAACGGAGACATTTGAGGTCGAGGTGCGCGGCATCCGGCTCGAGGCTGAGACTGTGCGCTCGTTTGAACTGTGGCCAATTGCTGGCGAATTGCCGGCATTTGCACCGGGAGCGCATCTCGACGTGCATGTTTCCGCCGGCTTGATACGGCAGTACTCCCTGACGAATCCCCACGAACGTTATCGATACGTGGTGGCCGTCCATCGTGACCCTGCCGGCAATGGCGGGTCGATGCGGATGCACGATTCCGTAGCGGTCGGCGACCGCCTGATTGTGAGCGCACCGCGCAATCACTTCCCGTTGAACGAGACGGCGGCGCATTCGGTCTTCGTCGCGGGCGGCATTGGTGTGACGCCGTTGCTCGCCATGGTTCGGCGCTTGTGCGAGCTGGGTAGAAGCTGGGACTTCTACTACTGTGCCCGTACGCCGGCCAAGGCTGCATTTCTGCGTGAATTAAGCGAATTGTCGTCGAACTCCACTGACGGCGCGCTTCATTGTGTGTTCGATGGGGAGCCCGGCGCGGCATCCCTGAATCTCGACGATGTGCGGGCGGCGCACGGAACGCAGGCCGATTTCTATTGCTGCGGTCCGACGCCGTTGATGGACGCGTTTTCGAAGGCGCTCGCCGACGTTGCTCCTGAGCGGGTCCACCTTGAATACTTCAAGGCCCCGGCGACCGAATTGAAGCCGCATGGCGAGGCCTTCACGATCACGCTGCTGAGACGGGGTCAAACCTTCGTGGTGCCACGCGAGCGTTCAATCCTCGAGGTGCTCCATGAGAACGGCGTGCCTGTGTTGACGTCATGTCAGCGAGGGATATGTGGCACATGCGAAACCACTGTGATCGAAGGCGAGCCGGACCACCGGGACTGCGTATTGACTCGGGAAGAGCGTGCGTCGAACCGGACCATGATGATCTGTGTATCGCGATGCAAGGGAGAGCGATTGGTTCTGGATATCTAGGACACAGTACACGCCAGGGAAGAACCAGTCGCTTGTCACGCAATCCCCGCGACACACCATGCGCATGGGATGGCTCGCCAAATATCGGTTCAAGCGAGTCGATTTAGAGGGCTAGTACAAGGGCAATGCCAATCGGTCGAGGGCGGCGTCCATCACTATTGACGGAGGGAGTATCCGACATGACGAATCTTGCAGACATTCCGGCTAACCTCGAGAAGGCCCCAAAGCCTGACCTCTTTATCGCGATGCGCAAGTATTGGCACGCGGTCGCATATTCGGGGGAATTGACGGATAAGCCGCTTGGAGTCACCCTGTTGGGCGAGTCCGTGGTTGTGGCGCGTCTTAACGGGCAGGTCCGTGCGATGCATGGGCGGTGTCCGCACAAGGGAACGGCATTGGCGTTGGGCGACGTTGTCGACGGAACGATCGAGTGCCCCTATCACGGCTGGCGCTTCGACGGTGGCGGTCAATGCGTTCGCATTCCCGCGCGCGAGGAGATGACGCAATCGATGAGCGTTTCCGTCGATTGCTACCATGCCGCGGAACACGCAGGGCTGATCTGGGTCGCGCTCGACAATCCAGTCGCGCCACTGCCGGACTTTCCGGAACTGGACGATCCGAATTTCCGGATCTTGCAGGGGCCGATCTACGAGTGGGCGACGAGTGCTCCGCGCCGGCTGGAGAACTTTGTCGACTTCAGCCATTTTCCTTACGTACACGACGGTACGATCGGCGCACGCGACAACCCGGTCGTCGAGACAGTGACGGTCTGGCGCGAAGGTCACGTGCTGCGTTTTGACCGCAGCGGCGACAAGCCGCCCGGCCCCGATCTCTACAAGACGCTGTTCCCGGTGAGGGACGACAAGGTCACCCCCGTCAATCAGTACCACGTCTATTTGCCGGCAACCGTTCACGTGAATTTCCAGTTTCCGAACGGCAAGCACTATGTCCTGTTCATGACGGCCTCTCCCGCTACCGAGAACTTGACGCGCAGTTTCTGGTGGCAGGCGCGCGACTTTCGCACGGACCCGATGTCCGATCGGTATTTCATGGACCTTGAAGCGACGATTCTGTCGGAGGACAAGCAGATTATCGAGTCTCAACGGCCGATCTGGTTCAGTTTCACAGGAGACGGCAGGGACGAGCGGGAGATTCCCGTGCGCGGGTCGGACGCCGTTTCAATCGAATACCGGCGGTGGTTGTTCGAAAGGTTCAATGAGTCGAGGGACGCCTGACCATGGAACCCGTTGGATGACGTGCGCTCGCGCCGGAAACGAGGCGTGTTCCAAAGCTTTTCAGATGGCAACAAAAAAGTACCGCAGAAATTCAGGCCACTTTCGTGAAGTGCGCCGAATGCGGATCAAAAAGGAGACGAACGTTTTGGACTTCAAGCCTTAGCTAAGAGAGTCACTTGCTGGTTCAATGCGCTCAAGTAAATGAGGAGTACGAGATGTCGACAGTCCCCAAGCTCAAGCAGGTTGTGACAAGAGGTAATGAGTTGAATGTGGAGGGTGAAGCGAAAGTCTATCGTTCGCTGCGACACTTCTGGCATGTTGTCGCCTATTCGCATGAGGTCACCGACCAGCCAGTTGGCTTCACGCTGTGTGAGCAGGATATCGTTATCGTTCGATTGAACGGCGAAATCTCGGTCTTCGACGATCTGTGCCCGCATCGCGGAACACGGTTGTCCATCGGGACCGTGCGCGACGGTTGCCGTCTGGAATGTCCATATCACGGCTGGCAATTCGATCAGGAGGGACACCTGGCGCTCGCTCCGCAGCGGCCCGACCTGGCGGGGCATCTGCGCGCGCAGACAAGGCGTTACCAGTCCGTTGAAAAGTACGGAATGGTTTGGGTCTGTCTCGAAGACAAGCCGCATTTTCCGCTTCCCGAATATCCCGTCTGGGACGATCCGGAGTTTCATTATGTAGCCGTTCCTCCCGATGACTGGAAGTGCAGCGCCCCTCGCCGGGTGGAGAACTACACCGACTACTCGCATTTCGCGATCCTCCACGATGGTTACCTTGCCGATCGCACGGTTCCTCAGGTTCCTCCGCATGACGTCTGGCGCAACGACAACAAACTCGAAAACCTTCAGGGACAGGATGCATGGGTTCGGGTGCCGATCGATTCGGCAGCATGGGGTGGCAAGGACAAGCCGGAAGACCCCTATCTCCGCCTGCGTTTCAACTGGCGCGTGTTCATGCCGTTGACCTGCGTGTACGACATCACGTTTCAGGACGGCAACCGGTACCACCTGCTGTTCCACCCTACACCAATGGGGCCGAAGAAGATCCGCAACTTCACCGTGTCGTCTCGCGACTTTGGCGATCGGAATAATGCAAAGCAGGAGCTGAGTGACTTCGTCAAGCTGATCTACGATCAGGACAAGTATGTCGTCGAGTCGCAACGCCCGGAGGAATTGCCGGAAGACTTGACGAAAGAGATGCATCTGAAGGGTGTCGACAAATTCTCTGTCGAGTACAGGCTTTGGCTGCTGGAACTCGCAAAACAGTTGACTCGTGAATGAACCATCGGGAGGTGGAGCGAAATGAAGATCGAAGTGGATATGAATAAGTGCGTCTGCGCGGGAATGTGCATTTCTCTCGCGCCAACGTTGTTCGACCTTGACGGGAATGCGCGATTGATCGTGATCAAGAGCGAATGCACCACCCCCAAGGAGGTCAAGGAAGCAGAGGATGCGATCGCGTGCTGTCCCGTCGAGGCGATCCGGCTCAACGAAACAGCTTGCTCGAAATAACCTGCAAGCAGGGAGGGGCTTCGTGAATCAATCGAACAGGTCAGGGAGCCGCCGGCGATCGGTGATCGTCGGCGGCGGTCTAGCTGGATTACGCGCGACTGAGGAGCTGCGCAAGCGGGGCTACGACGGCAAGATCGCGATCGTATCTTCGGAGTCGCGCTTGCCGTACGACAAGCCGCCGCTTTCGAAGGCATTGCTTCTCGGCGCAACGACGCCAGAGCAGATCGCATACCGTAGCGAGAGCTTTTATCGCGACCATGACGTGGACTTGTACCTTTCGCATCGCGCAAGCGAGTTGCGCGTTCGCGAGCGCGTGCTGGTCGCGGGCGGTGCGTCGATAGGATTTGATGACTTGCTGATCTGTACGGGCTCGACGCCTCGTCCTCTTCCGCTCAAATCAAACTTGAGCGGCATCCATACGGTTGGCACTATCGACGACTCACTGAAGCTTCGCGCGGCCCTTGCAAAGGGCAGTCCGCGCGTGGTGATACTGGGTGCCGGCTTCATCGGCGCGGAGGTAGCCTCCAGTGCGCGCTCCTTGGGACTGGAGACCACCATCGTGAACCTGGCGGCAACACCGCTTGAGCGGGCAGTCGGTCCGCAGATGGGCGCACAGCTGTCTGCACTGCATTCGGACCATGGCGTCGCGCTGCTCTGTGGCCTGACCATCGCCGAACTCTACGGCACGGAGCGCGTCGAAGAAATCCTGCTGAGCGACGGACAGCGGATTGCTTGCGACGTGCTGGTCGTCGGTGTTGGCTCGACGCCCAACATTGACTGGCTGGCGGGCTCTGACCTCACGCTGACAGGCGGCATTGCGTGCGACGCCGCGTTAGCGGCGGGGCCGCCCGGTATCTATGCAGCGGGCGACGTTGCGTATTGGCCCAACGCAATGTTTGGCCGATCGATGCGTTGCGAGCAATGGACGAATGCCGCGGAGCAAGGGCGACATGTCGCGAGAAACATCATGGCCGGTTACGAGGCGAGAACGCCGTTCGTCGGAAGCAACTATTTCTGGTCCGATCAATATGGTCACCGCATCCAGTTTGCGGGGTCGGAGATGGCGGACGAGGTCAGGGTAGTCAAGGGCTCGTTCGAGAGCCGGCGCTTTCTTGCGTGTTACAGGAAGGGTGATGTTCTGTGCGGTGCTCTTGCGCTCGACGAATCGAAGGACCTGATGCTGGCCAAGGTTCTCATCGAAAGGCAAACGCGCTGGGATCACGCGTGCGCAGCTTTGACCAAAGGCGTTGGCAAGGTCGCGAACGATTGCCTCGACGAGGTGTGAGGTCGGCAGAGTCAGCCTCACACTGCGTTCACCGCGCCGGATCCACGCACGTGCCGCACGGTGCATATGCGTCGAAGCCTTTTGAACTTTGAAACGGGAAGAACCTGCCACGATGCTGCGCAGGTTCTTCCCTGAAGCCGTTTAAGGCGAACGGCTGGCTACGTGCTATTTCTGGGTGATGACGCCCTTGACGAACCAGTTCATTTTCCAGAGATCCTGATCGGGAAGTACCTGGTCCGCTAACACACGCGGCTTGCCATCGTTATCGCTGAGCGGGCCGGCATAGATCTGCTTGCCTTTGATGATCGCGTCGCGCTCAGCCAGGATGAGCGCCTGCTTGTCTGCGGGAACGGCGCTGCCGAAGCCGGCGATATCGGTGCCGCCGTCCTTCATTTCGATCAGCACGCCGTTCGGTGCCGGTTGCCAGGAGCCCGCGGCGATCTTGCGCACTTCGGGAATGAGAAATCTGTCCCACACCCAGACGGACGAGCAGACGGTGGCTTTGGGCGCGAAGGACCGCATGTCGCGATGGTGCCCGGTGCCATGTATGCCGCGCTCCTGCGCAACGAGCTGGATGGTCGGGGAATCGACGTGCTGGCCGATCACGTCGATCCCGTGATCGGCGAGGGCGGTGGCCGCTGCGCGCTCCTTGACGGGGTCGTCCCACGAGCCCGTGAACACGACGGTGAGCTGCGCGTTGGGATTGACCTTTCGCGCGCCGAGTTCGTAAGCATTGATGGTCCAGTTGACGACCCCGAAAGGGTTGGCGGCGACGAAACCGAGCTTGCCGGTTTTGGAGGCCGCTGCTGCTGCCATGCCGCAGAGGTACTGACTTTCGTAGGTGCGGCCGTAAAACGATTCGAGATTCGGACCGTTGGCGGTGCCCGCTGCATTGAGAAAGGCGACATCAGGGTGACGCTTCGCGAGATCCTTGAACGCGTCGGCGTAGCCGAATGCCGTGCCGATGATGATGTTGTTGCCACGCTTGATCAGCTGCTCGACGGTGGATTCGACCACACTTGTCACTTCGGGAACGTTCTCCACATAGGCAATCTTCTCGCCAAACGCCGTCTCCATCTTCGCTCTCGCTTCATCGAACGATTGAGACCAGCCACCGTCGGTTTTCGAGCTGAAGTACACCATCGCGATCCTGGGTTTGGCTTTGAGAGCAAAGCCGTCCGCATGCGCTGTGGTGATGCCGCTTAAAGCCATCGATATTGCCACTGCCAGAAAACGACGACGCATAAGTCACCTCTGAAGGAAGTTGGGGATGCGACCAGTTGCCTGAACCAAAGCCTGGTGACGAGCGTGCCCGTCACTGCTTTTTCCAGGGGCGGAAATGCAGGCATCGCGCTTCGCCGATCGACGAGCGTGCGTAGCGCGGGCGCAGCGGGACCGGTTGCTCGGTACGCGGACGGCTTATCGCCGCTCCTCGCGGATGTAGGGTTCGCCGAGTGCGCATGGCGTGTCGTCGGCGCCGCGGCTTGCGATTGCAACCCGAATCATCACGGCGAGCGTGATCACGTACGGTGTCGAGAGCACGTAGTACTGCGGCAGGCTGATGCCGGCCGCGGCCATTTGCGGAATCAGTGCCTCGATCGCGCCGAACAGCAGTGCGCCAATCAGCGCGCGGCCCGGCGACCAGCGCGCAAAGATGACGAGGGCCACCGCGATCCATCCTCGTCCGTTGGTGATGTCGGCGACCCAGATATGGGTGCTGACCACCGCGATGTATCCTCCCGCCAACCCCACCAGCATCGAACCGGCGATGATGGCGAGAAACCGGAGTCGCAACACGGGCAAGCCGGCGGCGTCGGCGGCCTGGGGGTTCTCTCCGACTGAGCGCAAACGCAGCCCACTGACGGTACGTTCGAGATACCAGGCGACGCCCGCAAAAATCAGCGGTGTCAGATAGACGACGAGGTTCTGCCTGAACAGAGGCCCAAGCAACGGAAGCTGCGTGAGAGGCGTCAGCGCAATGACGGGCAGGCCGCTGACGGGCTGGTTGACCCAACCCGTCAAGGTGCCCACCAGGCTGGTCAGTCCCTGGCAAAAGAACACCAGCGCCAGCCCCGAAATGACCTGATTGACGCGCAACCACACGACCATCACAGCGAACAGGATCGACACGATGCCACCCGCCAGCATGGAGACGATCAACGCGATACCCGCGTGCTGGGCAGTGAGCTGTGCACCGATGCCGGCCAGCGCTCCGACTAGCATCAAACCTTCGGCGCCCAGGGAGAGGACGCCCGCCCGCTCGCTGACGATCAAACCAAGAGAGGCAAGCGCGAAAGGCACGGCAAAGTCCGGCACATTGCCGATCCAACTCGAGATCAGGTTCATGCGGTCTTCCCCACAGGCGACAGGCGGTAACGGATGAAGAAGTCAGATGCGGCAACCGTGATGACGAGAATCGCCTGGATCAGTTGCACCATTGAGAACGGAATCTGATAGAGCACTTGCAGGCTGCGGCCGGTGACGAATAATGCGGCCACCAGATGCGCGACGACGCTGGCGGCGATCGGATTGTTGCGGGCGAGGAAGGCGATCAGGATGCCGGAGAAGCCGTATCCCGCGTAAAAGTCCTGCGTGAGCCGTGCTTCCTGGCCCGCGACCACGATGAATCCGGCAAACCCCGCCAGCGCACCTGACAGCAGGACGGCGCCGGCGACCACATTGCGCACGGGTACACCGAGGGCGTGCGCCGCGCGTGCGTTGATGCTGACAAATCGCATGTAGACGCCCGCACGGCTACGCTGCAGAAACCACCAGGCGGCGAGCGCAAATAATGCGGCTAGCAGGATCGCGCTGCTGCATCCGTTCCAAAGGTCCGGCAGGCGCTCGGTGACGAGGAAGACACGCGAATGAGGAAATGAATCTTTCGGGTCCTTCCATTGGCCATAGACAAGGTTGAGCAGGAAATTGCCCGCCACGTAGTTGAGCATCAGCGTCGAGATGATTTCGCTGATGCCCAGGCGCATCCTGAGCACGAGCGGTAGTACTGCCCACAGTGCGCCACCCGCCAGCGCAGCGGCGCCCATCAGCCATAACCTCGCGCCGGATGAGCCGACATCGCCGAGCACGACGGCCGTCGCGGCGATGGCGCCCCATACCATCTGACCTTCGAGGCCGAGATTCCAGAAGCGCACGCGAAATGCCATTGCTGCGGCGAGTCCAATCATGACCAACGGTGCGGCCTGGATGAGGACAGTGCGGATGCTCTCGGCATTGCCCAGTGTCTCGACGACGAACTCATTGAACAGGTCGCGGCCGGAAATGCCCGCTGCCATCAGGATCACGGCGCAGATAGCGAGGCCCACCACGATCGACGATGCGAGCACGATGCCCTGCTTGTGCCACGCCATGTCCTGGCGTAACTCCAGCGCGTAATGCCGCGCTGGCGAAAAGCGGCGTGGAGGATCTGCAACGGCGCCCGCGGGGTGCGGTCCGAAGGAAGCGGCAGGTTCGTCGTTGCGCGCGCGGTCCTGCACGCACGCTTCGGCCTGACCGGACGGTACGGTGTCTGTCATGGATGTTCCTGTTAAGGTGGGCGTCAGGCGTGGGCGACCATCGCTTGACCGATGGCCAGTCTGTCCATTGGCGTGCTGAAATCGCCGACGATGCGCCCGCGCACCATGACGCCGGCCCGGTCTGCAAGCGCCAGAATTTCATCGAGGTCCTCGCTGATCAGCAGCACGGCGGCTCCTGCATCGCGAGCCGCGCGAAGCCGTGCATGAACCTGGGCGCTTGCGCGCACATCGAGCCCGCGACCGGGGCTGTGCGCAAGCACCAGTCGAGGCCGTCGGTCGAATTCCCGCGCGATCACCAGCTTCTGCGCGTTGCCGCCGGAGAGGAGGGACACTTTCTGGCGCAGCGAACGTACGCCGAGCACGTCGAAGTGGCGGACGGCTTCGGCGGCATCCGCTTCCATGCGCCGATAGTTGAGCCACAACGGGTTGCCGTATCGACCCGCATGGATCTGCCCGATCGCGAAGTTCTCGCCTACCGATAGCGATCCGGCAAGCGCGAGAGCCTGGCGATCGGCGGGGATGCAGGCGATGCCCATGTTGCGTCGATCGACGGTGCTCGCGCGTCGCAGATCGCCAGCGCCTTCGATCAACATTGCGCCATCGTCCACCGGCAGCAAGCCCATGATCGCCTGCATCAATTCGCCCTGACCGTTCCCGCCTACGCCAGCCAGCCCGTAAATCTCGCCCGCGTGCACAGTCAGGTCGACGCCATCGAGCGCGGGCTGTCCCTGCCGTGTGCCGCTACGCAATGCCGTGCTGCGCACGCCCTGCAGCAGCAGCCGAGGTTGGGCACGCATCCGCTTCACATTGGGCAGGGGAGCTTCGTGCGCCACGCTCTCGCCCACCGCCTGCCTGACCAGTTCGGCTTCAGGCACATCGCACGGCGCGAGCGTGCTGATGGTGCGGCCCGAGCGCATCACCGTGACACGGTCGGCATAGCGGCGCACGTCGGCCATCTTGTGCGTGACCAGTACCACTGCCGAGCCGCGCGACGCGAGCAGCCTGATCGTTTCGAGCAACTTCGCGGCTTCCCGGTCGGTGAGCACGGCCGTCGGTTCGTCGAGCACGAGAATGCGCGCACCGGCCAGCAACACCTTGAGGATCTCGACGCGCTGCTGTTCGCCCACCGACAGCTGGGCAATGCGCCGGTCCGGATCGATCTCGAATCCGAGTGTCTGGCACTGCGCGTGGATGGCCTCGCGCATCTGCGCGAGACGCTTGCGGTAGCGTGTGCGCGCCTTCGTGTCCGCTGGCATGCCCAGCAGGATGTTTTCAGCGACCGTGAAGCGGGATACCAGTTTGAAATGCTGATGAACCATGCCGATACCGAGGCGAGCCGCGTCGCGAGGGCCATCTAGTCGCACCGCGCGACCGTCGACGGAAATGGTGCCCGATTCCGGCGCATAGAGGCCTGCGGCGACATTCATCAGCGTGGACTTGCCCGCGCCGTTTTCACCGAGCAGCGCATGCACTTCGCCCCAGTGGACACGAAAGTGCGCGTTGTTCAGTGCGACGAATGTATCGAATGACTTGTGAATTCCGACCAGTTCGAGTGCCATCGACATACGAGTCCCTCAGCTTGGTTTGTATGGGAATCCGTCGCGGGACACGCCTTGCAGCACGGCTGGCGGATCGCGCCTGCAAGCGCGTCGGCGCGGGTCAGCTGCATGTTTGTGAGGATTCCATATCTGACTGATGCTTCGATGGCAGGATCACCAGTCAAAATAGGTTCGAACATAGGCAGTCGAGGTCGTATTCGGATTAGCGTAGTGGGATCAAAGAGAAGCCGTTTGTCGATCCGATCTGTACAGTTGCCAAGAGGCAGCGCCCGATTCGGGTTGCGGAAAAAAATGGAGCATCGGCTTAAAGCACCGCGCGGCCGCGTTCGAATCGCTAGCCGCCGGCGTGGGCCGGTGGGAGCACCGCCGCGCGACGTGCATCGGGGCGAACGGCGGCCAGCACGAGGCCGGTAATCAGCTTCTCGGCTGTGTTGCAATTGCTGCTGCTGAGCTTCGCGCTGTCGATGAAGAACGATACCTGCGCGCTAAAGTCCGCATATGACTGAGTCATCGCCCAGATCGCGAATAAGAGGTGCGTCGCGTTAGTCGGCCCGATTGCTCCGCTTTCGATCCAGTGCTTGATGAGGGAGCGGCACCCGTCAGCTGTGCTGGGCGCGTCGGGAAACTGCTCGAAGAAACTTTTGGAGCTCCGGCGAACCACAATAGGCGACATTGAAGCGAAACCAGACGCTTCGCGTCGGGCGTTCGAGCGAGAATAATTCGCCGCCTGCGAGTGCGATACCTGCCGTATGGGCTTCTTTGGTGATCTGCCCGGTATTGAATTGGGCGGAAGGCTCGACGTCCCAACCGGCGCTGACGAAGAGTCCTCCTTTGGGCGTGGCGAGCGGCGCGATGCCAATCTCAGCCAGCAGCGACAGAAATTGTTCACGTTCGTTCGCGAGCCGCATGCGCAGCCGGTCGATGTAGCGGCGGTGGCCAGGGTCCGACAGCACTTCCAGAACGCACCGCTCGTTGAATTCCGACGTCGTCAGGCCGCACGTCATCTTCACGCTGACGATGTCGGGCACGAGACGCGCTGGACACAGAATGAAACCGGCGCGAAGCGATGGGGCAATCGTCTTCGAGAAGCCGCCCAGACAGATCACCCGGTTCAATCCGTCGAGGGACGTCAGCGACGGGTCTGACGGCGACGCGAGATCGCGAAAAGCATCGTCTTCGATAATCAGAAAGTCATGTTGTTCAGCGAGTGCAACCACCCGGTAGGCCTGGGCTGCCGGCAACGTGGTCGACAGTGGGTTCTGCAGAACGGAACTCAGGAAGATCGCCTTGGGCCGATGGTTCGCGGCCAGCGCCGCCAGCTTGTCGAGGTCCAGACCGTCTTGCCCGCGTGGGACGGCGAGCAGATGAACGCCGTAATTGCGCAGAAGATGACGAAGGTTGAAGTAGCCGGGATCTTCGACGAGTACCGTGTCGCCCGGTTTCAGGATGCTGCGTGCCACGAGGTCGAGACCGTGCGACACGCCGTTCGTCAGAATGATCTGCTCAGGCGAGACATTGCAGAATCGTTCGGTGAATCCGCGCGCGAGCAGTTGGCGCAGCCGTTGGAAGCCGAGGGGATGACCGTAACCGACCAGGCTCTCGGCAGGCATCTTGATGGCCTGTCTGACCGCCTGAAGAATCATGCTCTCGCTATACCACTCTGGCGGCAGAACGCCCGAGCCAACAGGAAGCAGGTTGGGCGCCTGGTTCCAGACCAGCACGGGCAACCATGAACTGTCGGCGTCCTCGGCCTCTTTGGGCGACGCTTCGCGCGGCGGGGGAACTTGCGTCGTGCGCGACGTGATGAAGTATCCCGATCCGGGACGTGAATTCAGTACCCGCTTCGAAACCAGTTCGTCGTATGCTTCGGCGACCGTAAAGGTGCTGACGCCAAGTGCCTTTGCGAGCTCCCGCACGGATGGCGTCTTCGTTCCCGCGCGCAGGCGACCGGATTCGACCATCTCATCGAGTTTGGCAACGATTTGATCTACCAGACTGATGCCTCGTTGGCGCTCAACGCGCAACTCTTCCAGAAGCGTCGATTCACGCATACGTGACGAAGCTCCTCGAGCCGTCGTGGCACCAAACTGACTGTCCGACATCGTGTTCCTCGTTAGAGATAACCGTTCATGCGGCGTCGAATCTTTATATGTCGCATCGAGTCGTGCTGTCGTGCGCTCTTGCCGTGAGCAGGCGTCCAGCATTCCAGCTTCATGTCTCCGACTAGCAGCGTTTTGTCGCGCCATCTTGTCCAGACGGTCAAATACCTGTCAATCGGTAAATTCCTTTGAATCGCAAGCGGTCCATCGGTTTTTATTGCCAACTCGGTGCCGACAGCTGTGCAGGTGGCGAGACCTACACGGCAGGAGCGGCGTTCATTGACGGTAGGACGAGTATCTGGATGCTGTGCATGTCCCGTTGCTGTTTGCGCTCCTAACATGCGATTCATGTTTTACCGCACGGTCAAAATCCGTTCGACACAACTGCATCGCGAGGAGACGAATATGCTGATTGGTGTTCCAAAGGAAATCAAGAACCACGAATACCGCGTTGGCCTGACGCCCGCGAATGTACGCGAACTGTGCGCGCGTGGTCACGACGTGCTCGTGCAGAAAGACGCGGGTGTCGAGATCGGCCTGCGAAACGAGCTCTATATCGCAGCAGGCGCCACCATTGTCGACTCCGCGCAGACGATATTCGCGAGTGCCGACATGATCATCAAGGTCAAAGAGCCTCAGCCATCCGAATGCGTCATGCTGCGCGAGGGGCAAATCCTGTACACGTATCTGCACCTTGCTGCCGACCCGGAGCAAACTGCTGCGCTTGTCAAGTCGGGGGCCGTGTGCATCGCGTACGAGACCATCACCGGCCCGAAGGGCGACTTGCCGCTGCTCGCGCCGATGAGCGAGGTGGCGGGTCGCATGTCGGTACAGGCTGCCGCCTCGTACCTGGAAAAGGCGAAGGGAGGGATGGGCACGTTGCTTGGCGGGGTGCCCGGCGTCCCGCCCGCTCATATCGCCATCATTGGCGCGGGCGTCGTCGGAACGAATGCGTTGCAGATGGCGATGGGACTCGGTGCTCGTGTGACCGTGCTGGACAAGAACGTTGACCGTTTGCGTCAACTGGACCTGATCCATGGCAATCGCATCAGCACGCTCTACTCGAATGAGCAGGCGATCGAAGATGTCGTCAGCACGGCCGACGCGGTGATCGGCGGCGTACTCGTGCCGGGTGCCGCGGCACCGAAGCTCGTCACACGCTCCATGATTTCACGGATGACCCCAGGCGCCGTCGTCGTCGACGTCGCCATTGATCAGGGCGGCTGCTTCGAGACATCGCATGCGACGACTCACGCCGATCCGACGTTCGTTGTTGACGGCGTCGTGCACTACTGCGTGGCGAACATGCCTGGTGCGGTTGCGCGCACGTCGACCCTGGCGCTCAACAACGCGACGATCGGGCATGCAATCGCCATCGCCGATAAGGGCTGGATGAGGGCGATCACGGACTCCGTGCACCTGAAACATGGCCTTAACGTCTGTTTTGGGCACGTCACCTATGAAGCGGTGGCGCGCGACCTTGGCTATTCGTACGTTTCTGCCGATTCGCTGATTTTATGAAGACCGGGCTCGCTGAACAGCGAATCAAGCCATGCATATTGTGATTCGCGGCGGTACGGCTCTCGCCGCCGGCGCCAAGGCCTGACGGTGACACAGCGAATCTGATGCAGTGTCGCGCGAAAAGCCTCTTTTTCCATCCCATCTGATCAGGATCACTTATGTTATCGAGGGATACCGCACTAAGCATCGGGGACGCGGATGCCGTCGAGCTCGGCGGCTGGATGGCGGTGGCACGGGGCATTCGCGCTGCTGAATGGGGCAATACCATCACCTATTCGCGCAAGGTCTTCATTCCGCTTACCAATCTCTGCCGTGACCAATGCGGCTACTGTACGTTCGCGCGCCAACCGGGCGAGCCTTCCGCCGGATACCTGAATCCGGATCAGGTCATGGAGATTGCCCGGCACGGCGAGCGGCTCGGTTGCAAGGAGGTGCTGTTTTCGCTCGGCGAAAAACCCGAACTGCGTTATGTGGAGGCGAGAAACATGCTGGCGCGGCTCGGCTATGCGACGACGATGGACTATGTCGTCGCCATGTGCGAGCGCGTGCTCAGCGAGACGACGCTGATTCCGCACGTCAACGCCGGGACGCTGAGTGTCGACGAAATCGCGAGACTGAAGCATGTGTGCGGCAGCGTGGGCCTGATGCTGGAGAACGTCAGCCGCAGGCTCACGAAGCCGGGCATGGCGCATCACGCGTGTCCGGACAAGGTGCCCGTGCAGCGGCTGCGCGCGCTCGAGCGCATGGGGCTGGCAAAGCTGCCGACGACGACAGGCATTCTGATTGGAATCGGGGAGACGTGGGAGGAAACGATAGACAGCCTGGTCGCGATCGCCGGGCTTCATGAGCAACACGGTCACATCCAGGAAGTAATCGTGTAGAACTTCCGGGCAAAGCCTGGCACCCCGATGGCGCAATGGCAGGAACCGGATCTCTCGGCGATGTTGAGAACCTTGACGGCCGCGCGTCTGTTACTTCCTGCCGGAATCTCGCTGCAGGCGCCGCCCAATCTCAGCGACGAATTCGAGTGCTACCTCGACGCGGGCATCAATGACTGGGGCGGCATTTCGCCGCTGACGGCCGATTTCATCAATCCCGAGCGCGCGTGGCCGGCCGTCGCGGAAGTAGCCAGACGCAGCCGGCAGCGCGGTTTCGAGCTTGCCGAACGCCTGACGGTTTATCCGCGATACATCGACGCTGACAGCGGTTTCGTCTCGCCCAGCCTGTTTGCAACGCTCGGCCGGGCCGCACGCGCCGACGGTCTGGCGCGTGCCCAGTTCCATCAGGTCGCGACGAACGCATCGATAAAGGAGTGCGCGTGATGACGGCAACCGCTGATCAGGCATGGCTCGACTACCTGCGAGCTCAGGCTGGAATCGATGATCCGACGCACGCATTGGGGCGTGCCGCGCCCCCGATCCGCTCGATGCTGGAGCAGACCATCGCCGGCCGCGAGTTGTTGCGCAGCGAGGCGGAGGTGCTCTTCGCGACGGATGGCGACGACCTGAAGGCCGTCATCGCGGCGGCGGACCATGTGCGGCGCGCACGGGTGGGCGATGCGGTGAGTTTCGTCGTGACGCGCAACATCAACTTCACCAATGTCTGCTACATGGGCTGCCGTTTTTGCGGTTTCGCCAGGCGTCGTGAAGAGGCGGGCGCGACGTTGATGGGTTTCGACGAAGTCGCACACCGGGCTGAAATTGCGCGGCAGCGTGGTGCCACCGAGGTATGCGTGCAAGGCGGGCTGCATCCCGACATACCTGGCACGTACTACCGGGATCTGGTCGCTGCGATCAAGGCGCAGGTGCCGCAGATCCACGTGCATGCGTTCTCGCCGTTCGAGGTCTGGTATGGCTCGAAGAAACGTCACATGCCCGTCATCGAGTTTCTTCGCGAGCTCAAGGACGCCGGTCTCGGTTCGATCCCGGGGACGGCTGCCGAAATCCTCGACACCGAGGTGCGTCAGAAACTCACGCGCGACAAGCTCTCGGCCAAAGCGTGGATCGAGGTGATCCGTGCGGCGCATCAGGCGGGACTGCGCAGCACGTCGACGATCATGTATGGACATATCGACGAGCCGCGCCATTGGGCCGCGCACCTCGATCTGCTCCGGTCGATTCAAAAGGAGACGGGGGGGATTCACCGAGTTCGTCCCGCTGGGCTTCGTGCACAGCGAGGCGCCGCTCTATATCGAGCGGGAGATACCTGGCGTTCGCGCCGGTGCGACGCTCGTCGAGCACCTGAAAATGCACGCCATCGCGCGCCTGATGCTGGCGGGATGGATCGACAACATCCAGGTGTCGTGGGTCAAGCTCGGTCCGCAGACGGGGCAAGCGCTGCTTTCGGCGGGCGCGAACGATTTCGGCGGGACGCTGATGGACGAATCGATCTCGCGTTCGGCCGGTGCGTCGTTCGGCGAGGAGATCACCGCTGCCGAGATGGTGCAGATCATTCGCGATGCCGGGCGCCAGCCGGTCCGGCGCAGCACGCTCTACGGGACGCTCGAACACTACGACGACCACGACCCCGTGACGATCGCGCCGTTGAAACCTCGCGACTACGATCCCGTGTCGTTCATCCGGAAGCGTCCCGCCCCTCCCGCCCCTGTTGGTGTCGAGCTTGTCGAGGCCAGCCATGGCTAGGCCCGGCGCATATCCGGAAGTCGTGCTGCTCGCGGGCGGCGTGGGCGGCGCGCGGATGGCGGCCGGCCTCGAGAAGGCGCTCCCCGCTGGTGCGCTGACCGTGGTGGCCAACGTCGGCGACGACGACCGCTTCCACGGGCTGCAGGTATGCCCGGACCTCGACACGATTCTCTACACGCTGGCGGGCGTTGTCGATCGGGGGCAGGGCTGGGGCGTCGAACGCGACGGCACTCGCGTGCTCGAACAGCTCGGCACGCTAGGCGCGCCCACGTGGATGAAACTCGGGGACCGCGACATGGCGCTGCACATCTATCGCACATGGCGGCTCTCGCTGGGCTGGCGGCTCACGCAGGTGATGGGCGAGGTCTCGCGAAGGATGGGCGTCGAGTCGATCCTGCTGCCGGCGAGCGACGATCGGGTTCCAACGCAGGTGCTCACGGATTCGGGCATGTACCCGTTCCAGGAGTGGTTCGTCGCGCATCGCACGGTGCCGCAAGTGCGTGCGCTGCGCTATCTGAACGCCGACAGGGCCAGCATCACGGCGGAGGTGATCGAGGCGATCGCGCACGCGGGGCTGGTCGTCATCGCGCCGTCCAACCCTTTCCTGTCGATCGAGCCGATGCTTGCTTTGCGCGGGATGCGCGACGCGTTGCGCGCTCGGCGCGCCCCATGCGTGGCCGTCTCGCCCTTGATCGGCGGGAAGGCCGTGAAGGGCCCCCTCGACAGGATGATGGCCGCGATCGGTCTTCCCGCTGGAAACGGAGGCATCGCGCAGCGATATGGCGATCTGATCGACGGCATCGTGATCGACCAGCAGGATGCCGACGATCGCGCCGCGTTGCGCGATGGCGGGCTGCCGGTGTTCGCCACCCGAACGTTGATCGGAGAACGGGAGCGTGCCGCGATCCTCGCGCGGCAGATCATCGCGTGGGCACACGGGCTGACTGTGCGCGCCGCAGGCGAGCGGTGTGCGTCGCACGGAGCAACATCATGAAGACGATCATCACGGTTGCAATGAAGGACCCGGCGCACGCGAAGACGAGACTGTCATCGACGTTCAACCCGGCTAGCCGTCGCAAGCTCGCGTTGGGGCTGTTCGACCGCGCGTTGTCATTCTTCTCCCGGGCCTATCCGGAACACGAGCTTGCCGTCGTCACCGCGTCGACGCTGATCGCGCAACACGCGCGCCTGTACGGGGCGCTTGTCATTCGCGAGCACGCCGAGGCCGGACTGAACGAGGCGGCTGGGCTCGCCGTCGACTATGCGATCCGCCATGGCTACGAACGTGTCGCGATCGTGCCCGGCGATATTCCGATCTGGCTGCGCGAAGAAGTGGATCAATTGCTGGCGCGCGCGCGGCGATTCGAGTGCGTGGTCGCTCAAGCGCATGACGGCGGGACCAACATGCTGATCCTGTCTCCTCCGCGGCGCCTCGACTTCTGCTACGGCGCGCAATCGGCGAGCCGGTACGAAGCGCTCGCGAAATCGCTCGGCATGTCGTGCACGCGCGGCCTGTTGCCTTTCATCAGCCGCGACATCGATACGGTCGAGGACTGTCTGCTGCTGGGCAGGCGGGACGACGCAGCGAGAGATCACATCGAGGCGAAGACGGAGGAAGGTCATGCGTGAGGCGGCGCCTTCCCTGCAGATGTTCACGCTACAGGGCATCCCTGATGTTCGGGCGGGAGACGACGTCGGACGTTTCTTGCACGACGCGATGGTCAGGTCGAACGAACAGTGGCGGACGGGCGATGTGGTTGTGGTCGCGCAAAAAATCGTCTCGAAAGCGGAGAACCGCTTTCGAAGAATCCGCGATATCACGCCATCCGATCGCGCCGGCGAGTACGCGAACCAGACAGGCAAGGACCCGCGCAAGGTCCAGGCGATTCTCGACGAATCGACGGAAGTCATTCGCGTCGCCGCGGCACCGCCTGACGGCGTCATCATCACGCGCCACCGCAGCGGATGGGTTTGCGCGAACGCTGCGATCGACGAGTCCAACGTCGGGGAGGACGGCACGCTGCTGCTGTTGCCCGTCGATCCCGACGCCAGTGCACATCGCATTGCGCAGACGATCGGACAGCACGCCGGGGTTCGCCCCGGCGTGATCATCAGCGACACGTTCGGCCGCCCGTGGCGGCGCGGACTCGTCAACATCGCGATCGGACTCGCCCAGGTGCCGCCCGTCCACGACTGGATCGGTCGCGGCGATGCCTACGGCAGGCCGCTTCGCGTGTCGCAACCCGCGTTCGCCGACGAGATCGCCGCGGCGGCCGGACTCCTGATGGGAAAGGACAGCTTTACACCCGCTGTGGTCGTGCGAGGTCTGTCGTGGCAAGCCGATCCCGCTGCCAGTGCCAGACAGTTCGTACGCCCGTTCGATGAGGATCTATTCAAATGAAGATCGCGATACTAGGTGGAACCGGACCGCAGGGGCAAGGCCTTGCGCTGCGCTTTGCCAGGGCTGGCGTGGACGTGGCATTGGGGTCGCGCGAGCGCGCGCGCAGCGAGGAGATCGCCGCGTCGCTGAACGGCAAGCTCGACGGCCATCCGGGCCGTGGCTCGATCGACGGCTATGCGAACGATGAGGCCGTGCGCGAGGCGCATGAAATCGTGATGCTGGCCGTGCCGTATGCCGGTCACGGCGCAACGCTCGATTCGATTCGCAAGGATCTGCACGGAAAGATTCTCGTCGACCTGGTCGTACCGCTCGCGCAGAACGATCCGAAGCTGTATAGCCCTCCTCCCGAGGGGTCGGCGACGGAGGCAGCGCAGGCCCTGCTCGGAGACAGCACGCGAGTGGTCGGCGCCTTGCACAACGTGTCGGCGCATACGCTCAACCACCTCGAGCAGCGGATCAACTGTGACGTTCTGGTGTGCGGTAACGACTCGCTTGCCGCGCAGACCGTCATGGATCTGATCGGGAAACTCGACGTATCCGCCTATTACGCGGGACCGGCAAGCAGTGCGCGCTGCATCGAGGCGATCACGCCGATATTGATCCGGCTCAACATCAGCAAGAAAGTGCCATTCAGTCATGCCGGAATCCGGATATGGGCGCCGGACGCATCGGTGTGAGATCAACCAACCTCCATAGGGGACACTCGTCATGCAATTCGGTATCTGCTTCAAGGGCTTCGTCTCTCCCGACCGCGCGCGCGCCTTGGTGCGTCTCGCGGAGGCTCACGGCTTCGAATACTGCTGGTTCTACGACTCGCACATCTTGTGGCGTGAGTCGTTCGTCGCGATGGCCATGTGCATGGAACACACGCGCAACATGCGCTTCGGGCCCTGCGTGACGAACCCGGAGGTTCGGGAATGGTCACTGGCCGCATCGCTGTACGGCAGCCTCGCGCGTCAGTCGAACGGACGCTTCGACATCGGTCTGGGCCGTGGCGACAGTTCGCGGCGCGTGATGGGCAAGAAGCCGACGACGATGGATCGTGTCGCCGATTTCACCCGAAGCGTGAAGGCGATGGTACGGGGCGAGGAGGTGACATACGAGGATGCCGCCGCGCCCGTCAAGTTTCCGTGGGCAACCGGCTACGAACTGCCCGTGTGGATTGCCGCATACGGTCCCATCGCGCTCAAATGCGCAGGCGAGCACGGCGACGGCCTGATCCTGCAGATCGCCGAGCCAGGACTGTGCAAGTGGTTCACGGACCAGGCCGTGGAAGCCGGCAAAGCAGCCGGCCGCGACATGTCGGGTTTCAAGGTGCAGGCCGCGGCGCCGGCGCACTTCGGCACGCTCGACGAATGCATCGAAGCGACCAGGTGGTTTCCGGCGATGGTCGGTAACCATGTCGCCGACATCGTCGACAAGTATGGCAAAGACTCCGGACTCGTGCCGAAGAGCCTGACTGCGTACATCGAAAAGCGGCGTGGTTACGATTACTCGAAACACGGTCAAAGCGACAACCCATTCCTCGATTTCATCACGCCTGACGTCGTGGACAGCTTCTGCGTGCTCGGAACGCCGGAGCGTCACATCCAGAAGATCCGGCACCTTCAGGAAGCGGGCGTGACGCAGTACAACATTTACCTCGATAACGGCCACGAAGCCGAGATCATCGAAACCTATGGCGAGAAAGTGATCCCTGCCTTCCGGTGATAACGGGCAACGGGCAGCCGCCGCGTGCGCGGCTGCCCCCTGGCGAGAAGAACAACGTGGAGGAGAAGAAACGTGAGCGAGCTGAGAATCGACGGCGAACGTTTGTGGCGTTCGCTCATGGAGCTTGCACGGATCGGTGCGACAGAAAAGGGCGGTGTGAAACGCCTGGCATTGACGGATCTCGACAGGCAAGGGCGCGATCAGGTGGTCGCATGGGGCCGCGACGCAGGGCTGGATATCACGGTCGACCAGATAGGCAACATCTTCATGCGCCGCCCTGGCCTCGACCCCAGCCGGGCACCCGTGGTGTCCGGCAGCCACATCGATACGCAGCCGACGGGAGGAAAGTTCGATGGCAACTATGGCGTCCTTGCCGCACTGGAGGTTGTCCGCACCTTGAACGCCGAGGGCATCGAGACGCAGGCGCCGATCGAGGTGGCGATCTGGACCAACGAAGAGGGCTCCCGCTTCGTTCCCGTGATGATGGGGTCAGGCGTGTTTTGCGGCGCGTTCACGCTGGATCATGCGTATGCAGCGGCCGACATCGACGGTAGAACGGTGCGTGAAGAGCTGCAACGCATCGGCTATCTCGGCAGCGAGGTGCCCGGCCGGCATCCGATGAGCGCCTATTTCGAGGCCCATATCGAGCAGGGACCGGTCCTCGAGGATGCGGGCAAGGTCATTGGCGTGGTGCCTGCCGTGCTGGGTCTTGCGTGGTACGACTGCGAGGTCACGGGCATGGAGGCGCACGCCGGGCCCACGCCGATGGACCTGCGCAAGGACGCGCTGCAGGTCGCGACGCGGATCATGCAGGAAGCCGTCGCGATCGCCAACCGGTATCCGCCGTATGGGCGCGGCACGGTTGGCTTCGTGCAGGCTTTCCCGAACAGCCGCAACGTGATACCGGGCAAAGTGAAATTCAGCATCGATCTGCGCAATGTCAGCGACGATCTGCTGAACCGGATGCATGACGAACTCGTGCGATATATCGACCGCGTGCGGAACGAAAGCGGCATGCCGATCCGTATCGAGCGGGTCTCCTATTACCCTCCCTGCGACTTTCACCGGGATTGCGTCGGCGCCGTGCGGGCGGCGGCGGACGCACTGGGTTATGCGTCGATGGATGTCGTCTCGGGAGCAGGGCACGACGCAATCTACGCGGGCCGTGTCGCGCCTGCGGGAATGATCTTCGTTCCATGCAAGGACGGTATCAGTCACAACGAAATTGAAGACGCGCGTGCCGAACACATCGAAGCAGGTTGCAACGTGCTGTTGCACGCGATGTTGCTGGTCGCGGGGACTTGACTAACAGGCATCGCCCATCGCGCGTTGACGCATTGGCGGCAATGTCGAGGATGCCGATCTGGCGGGCGCCGGCAATCCGTCGTCCACCGCTTAACTTTGGAACGACTATGTTGATAGGGGTACCGCTCGAAACAGCAACGGGCGAGACGCGCGTGGCGGCGACGGCGGAAACCGTCGGAAGGCTGGTCGCGCGAGGGCATCAGGTCATCGTGCAACGCGGGGCGGGTTGGGCCGCCAGTCAGCTGGACGCGGCGTATGTATCCGCCGGTGCGCAGCTTGGCGACGCGAGTGACGTGCTGCGCGCGCAAATCGTGCTGAAAGTACGTGCCCCGAGCGAAATCGAACTGAAGAAAATGAAGCACGGTTCGGTCGTCATCGGGATGCTCGATCCGTTCAATGCGCAAAGCACGTCGGCGATGGCGGCGGCGGGGTTGACGGCGTTTGCGCTGGAAGCGGCGCCGCGCACCACGCGCGCGCAGAGTATGGATGTCCTCTCGTCTCAGGCCAATATCGCAGGGTATCGGGCGGTGATCGAGGCGACGCGTCTTTATCAGCGTTTCATGCCGATGTTGATGACGGCAGCGGGGACGGTCAAGGCTGCACGGCTGCTCGTGATCGGCGCCGGCGTCGCCGGGTTGCAGGCGATCGCGACGGCAAGACGCCTGGGGGCGGTCATCGAGGCGTCGGACGTGCGTCCCGCCGCAAAAGAACAGATCGAATCGTTGGGCGCGAAATTTCTCGACGTTCCCTATCTGACCGACGAAGAGCGCGAGATCGCGCAGGGCACGGGCGGCTATGCCCGCCAGATGCCTGCGGACTGGCTGCGACGCCAGGCAGAACGGGTCGACGAACGAGCGGCGGCCGCCGACATCGTCATCACGACGGCGCTGATACCGGGTCGTCCGGCGCCCGTGCTTCTGCACGAAAGCACGGTCAGAAAAATGAGGCCCGGCTCTGTCGTGATCGACCTCGCTGCGGGACGCGGCGCGAACGGGGCCGGGAACTGTCCGTTGACGCAGCCCGACCGCGTCGTCGAATGTCACGGTGTGGTGATCGCGGGTTACACGAATCTTCCGTCGATGGTGGCCGCCGATGCATCCGCGCTCTACGCGCGCAATGTCCTCGATTTCCTCAATCTCGTCATCGACAACACGGGCCGCCTCGCGGTCAATGTCGAAGATGAAATCGTCGCGGCCTGTCTGATGTGCCGCGACGGCGAACTTGCCCGAAAAGCGTAAGGAGAGTCCGCATGGAACTCGTCAACCATACGGTGATCAACCTGATCATTTTCGTGCTGGCGATCTACGTCGGCTACCACGTCGTCTGGAACGTGACGCCGGCGCTGCATACGCCGCTGATGGCCGTGACC
>NZ_JACFYJ010000332.1:0-204 GCF_037126505.1 Paraburkholderia bengalensis | reverse complement strand
TAGCCCATTTCGCGGCAGAACGCCTCCGCGAGCGTCCTGGCTAGGTCGGGATGGGTGCGCCGGCTGATGACGGTCAAGGCTGCAAGTAGGGCGCGATCAATGTGACCTGCGGATGGCGTCTCCGGCATCGACAGCTCGCCATCCTGTGCGGCCCGACCCGTTGCAGATATCGGAACGACGGTTGCGCGCCGAAGCCACTCTCCC
>NZ_JACFYJ010000331.1:0-236 GCF_037126505.1 Paraburkholderia bengalensis | reverse complement strand
CCCTGTGCGCTGTATGACCGGGGGGGATTAGCTCAGCTGGGAGAGCACCTGCTTTGCAAGCAGGGGGTCGTCGGTTCGATCCCGTCATCCTCCACCAATCCTCAATGCCTAGTGTTCGGCGCGAACCGAGCCTTAGGCATTGGCGATTGAGCCAGTCAGAGAAGATATGCGGTTATAGCAATCGCCATATCGGCTGTCGTTCTTTAACAATCAGGAAGAAGTAGTAAAGAGATTCG
>NZ_JACFYJ010000330.1:0-281 GCF_037126505.1 Paraburkholderia bengalensis | reverse complement strand
CTGTCAATACGTCATTGATGATGATTTCAGTATGCCGCCCGATGCGACGACTCCCGACCCTCGGTCCGCGTGGACGCGGTTTCAGGGAACTCGCAACCGTGAGGCTGCCCCGGAATTCCGGACCAGTCAGAGGTGGAAAAATCCGGCATGATTCAGGAACTGCGACCAGGAGGTCATGCCGTGAAGAAGAGCAGGTACACCGACGAGCAGATTGCCTACGCGCTGAAGCAGGCCGAGCTGGGTACACCCGTAGCCGAGGTGTGTCGCAAGATGGGCATCAG
>NZ_JACFYJ010000032.1:0-81911 GCF_037126505.1 Paraburkholderia bengalensis | reverse complement strand
GTTCGAAAACCACCGCGCGCCGCCATCGAGCACCCACACTTATCGGCTGTTGATTGTTAAAGAACATTCGCAGGAAGCGCCTTGCTTTCACCGCGTTGCTGCGTCAGCAGCAGAGAAACGAGATTATGAAGAACCTTTTTGCTGTCGTCAACCGGTTTTTTTAACTTCACTTCAAAACCCTGTCGACTCCAGCACCGCGCCGTTTCTGCCGCGGCCCCGTCGCGTCGCCTGAAACACCGCGCGGTCGAACGAGGACGCGAATCTTAGGCCATCCCGACTCGCATGACAAGGGCGTGACCGAAGTTTTTTGGCCGCAATCAATCGGTGATCATTTTTCCGGCGCCTTTTCAATCTGCGCCACCGGCCCGGCGGGTTTCCCACCCACCTTCGCCGCCAGCTCGCGGGCGTCGGGCGAGCCGATCGTCCAGTCGTGCAAGACGGTATAAGCGACCGCGAGCAACGTCGGTCCGATGAACACACCCAGGAAGCCGAATGCAAACGCGCCGCCGAGAATCCCGAGCATTACGAGAATTAGCGGCATGTCGCTGCTCTTGCCGATCAAAATAGGCTTGACGACGTTGTCCGACATGCCGACAACGACCACCCCCCAGACGACGAGGAAAATCGCCCATCCCGTCTCGCCGCCGTGATACAGCCAGATGGCGGCAGGCAGCCACACCACCACCGGACCGCCGGGGATCACCGATAGAAAAAACGTTGCGAGCCCCAGTAGCGCCGGCGTCGGCACACCCGCGATCCAGCAGCCGAAGCCCGCCAGCACCCCCTGCACCAGCGCCGTCCCCAGGATGCCGTACACCACGCCCTTCACCGTGCTGCCTGCCAGCGCGAGCAGATAGTCGGCGCGTTCGCCCGCGATGCGCCGCATGCCCGCGTTGAGCCACGCCGCCGCGCCCTCGCCGCCCGTATAGAAGAAGAAAGTCAGAATGATGCTGAGCGCGAGCAACCCCAAGCCATGCGTGACGGCGAGCGCCGCGGCGAGTATCCACTTGCCGGCCGGCGCAGCCAGCCCGCGCAGTTGCGCGATCATTTCGGAATTGTTGCTGGTGATGCGCTCCCAGAATGACTCGATGCTCGAACCGACCAGCGGAATCCGCGCGACCCAATCGGGCAGATCCGGCAAGCCAGAATCGACCAGCCTCTGAACGAACACGGTGAGGTCCTTTGTATGCGCGCCCAGCGCGAAACCGGCATAAACGAAAGGTCCCAGCACGACGACGAGGATGATCAGCACGATCAGCGTCGCGGCCCATCTGCGCCGCCCGCCGAGGCTCGTCGACAGCTTGCAGTACAGCCCCCATGAGCTATAGCTGAGAATCGCGCCCCACAGCAGCGCGGTCGTGAATGGCGCCAGCACCAGCAGCGAGCCGCCCACCAGCAACAGCAACGCGAACACGGCGGCGAGCCGCTCGATCAATTGGTCCGATTTCACCATGTGCCACTCCCGACACCGCTCCGCCCATCCTGAAGCGACCGGCCGCGCGCAGACCCGCTAACGCCTGCAGATCGAGTATAGGAAAGCTCAGGCGAAAGCGACGAACCCGAGCAGAGGCAACAACCATGGGCACCTGCGCGCCCCGTATATGCTGGCTGAACGGCCAATGCCGCTGGCGAATCGATGCCAGCAGTGCGTGTCGATAATATGTCGACGCAGAAACGACTAGAATATATGGTTCTCTGCACACAACCTCCGGATTTATGCGCTCGCGAATCGCCAAACGTCTCCCTCCCGACGCCGACAAGCTGGTCGGTCTTTCGCTCGCGCTCTTCGCGTCGGGCAGCCGCACCGAGGATCGCTTCTGGGAAGCCAAGCTCGACGCGCTGCTCGCAAAAATAGTCCGCAACGGCAACCAGACGACGCTCGACGCGGCGCTCGACCATCTCCAGCAGAATCATCCGGACGCCTACGGCGCCCTGGCGGACATGGCCGAAACGCATAGCGAGTCGCTGATCGTCGAGCACGACGGTGTCCAGTACGAAGCCCTGCTGATCGCCGCGCCCGTCTTGGCCTGGACGCGTTACGTGATTCCGTCGGGCGCGTTGAAGGGCGACGCGGCCGACGCGCTGCGCGCGCATCTCCAGGCGCATGTGCTCGCCGCCGGCACCCGCATCGCGATGGCGCCCTTTATGTATAGCATCGACCAGTTGCCGCGTCACCACGTCGAGACGTGGCGTCTTGCCCAACAGCTGGCGCAGGCAGCCGTCGGCGGCGGCAGCGCGCGGATCAACTTCGGCGAGTTGCCGGAAACGTCGCCCATTCTCGCCGACCCGCGCTTTCTGCTGGCCGTCGTCGCCGCGCCCGTCGGCGCGCCCGTGTTCCGCTGGCAGGAAGAAGAGCACGGCTCGCGCATCGAGCGCAGCCAGTGTCTCGAGCAATGGGCGACGCAAGGCGGCGCCAATCTGGCCGTCGTGCTGCCCGGCTGCGAGTTCGAATGCCTGCTGCCCGACGCCTACTACTCGGCCTGCCGCGACGCCGACGAGCGCGTGCGCCCGCACACTGTGCGCACGGCAGTGCGCTATCTGTTCGACACGATCGGCGCGACGCCCGACGAACTGCGCGCGGTCGTCGCGGGCTTCGGCGAGCGCCGCATCGACGAATACCGGATCGGCTTCACGCGCCGCGGCAGCAACGACGTGATCTACGGCGTCGTCTGGCCGTTGTACGGCCGCGAGAACGGCGACCCGGGCATCGACGAAGAACCGCAAGAGGCGATGTCGGCAGAAGGTCCGCTCGAAGATATCGTCGCGCTGCTGAAGGAAACGGGCATCACTGATATCCGTCGTCATGCCGGCCGCTTCGAGCCGGAATATTGCGACGACTGCGGCGTGCCGCTCTATGCCGATCCGCTTGGCGAGATCGTTCACGCTGAAATGCCGGAAGATGCCGAGCCCGCGCAACCGCACTTCCACTGATCGATTCAGAATTTTCTCTATGTCGAATGAAGCCCCGCCCTGCGCGGGGCTTTTTTTATGGCAGTCGTCCTATGCCAATCGGACAGGGCGCCCTGAGAGACGGAATTTGTCATCATCGACATGATGGTGCATCGCTGCTCGACGACGGAAAAATCGTTGCGCGCATCGCGCCGCCACGACCGATTGATCAGGAGGCATTGCATGCGATTTTCAGTTCTCAACTCAGACGCCGAACGCAGGGAAGGACTCAAGGCGCTTTTACGGCAAATCGACCGGCACGCCCGGTTCGGCGAAGCACACGACTGGCCGCAGGCCGAGCGCACGTTGCGCCGCCAGCAACCGGACATGCTGGTGATCGACTGGGAGGACTGGATGTCACCCGCCGACGCGCGCGCGTTGCTCGCCAATCATCCCGGCCTGCCTGTCGCCGTGCTCGTCGACGATATATCGCCCGCACACGTGCGCGCGCTCGTCGAGAAAGGCGTGCTTGGCGTCATTCCCCGCTCCACCGATCCGCGCGTAATCGTGCGCGCGTTGGAAATGGTTCTGCTCGGCGGCCACTATATTCCCGCCGGCGCGCTTTCGTTCGATACCCCGGCGCTGCCCGCCAAGCTCGTACGCACGCCGGGCGAAGCGCGTTCGCTCGACCTGACCCCCTCGCCGCCAAAGCGCCAGCGCGTCGGCGGCGGCCTGTCACCGCGCCAGGAGCAGATCATGCGCTGCGTGCATATGGGAAGCACGAATAAAATGATCGCTCGCGCGCTCGGCATCAGCGAAGGCACCGTAAAAATCCATCTGGCAACCATCTTCCAGCAACTCGGCGCGCCGAATCGCGCGGCCGCCGTCGCGATCTACAACGGCTGGCTCAACGCGCAACTCGAAGTGCTGCGCAGCGGACACAACCGCATCCCGCGGCCCGCTCGCGTGACCTCCAACGTCGCGCCGCTTCGCAAGAACAAGCCGCACACGTCTCGCTATCCGTTGCCGGCCAACGACGCGGCCGGCGCGTTGCCGATGGCAGCCGAAGCACGCGCGCCCTACCGCGCGCGGCGCAAGAATCCGGGCCGCGACGACGGCGCAATGTAATGGTCGAAAGGAATCGTGCATGAATCGACATAAATCATCGCTGGCATGGAATCCGCTCACACGTTTCGCTCTTCAACGAGTAATATGAGGACATGGGTTTCCTCTACACACCGCTTCCGTTGTGGGTCGCTGTCGGTGGCTGGATCGCCGCTGTGGCTTTGCTCGCGCTCGCGTTCTGGAACAACCCGTTCAAGCGCTTGCAGGAACCCGTGCTCCAGCACGTGTGGCTGGCCATCATCGTCGCGGTGTCGGTGCTGTGGGCGACCAACGCGTGGCTCGAAGACGGCACGGTGATTCACCTGCTCGGCGCAACGCTCGTCGTCACGCTATTCGACTGGGGCCTTGCGCTCATTGCGATGGCCGTCGTGACGGGACTGGCCGCCGTCGTGTTCGATGCACCGTGGCAAGGTATCGCGCTGACGTTTCTCGTGTTCGGCGCCGTACCCGTCGGCGTGTCGACGCTGCTGCAGCGCGCGAGCATCGCGTGGCTGCCGCGCAATCTCTTTATGTTCATCTTCGGCCAGGGCTTCGTGTCGCCCGCTATCGCCGTCAGCACCGCCTCAGCGGTTGCATTGGCAACGCATGTCGCGCTGGCCGACGGATCGATGTCCGTGATCCCTGCCGGTTATGCGTTCAGCGTGTTCCTGCTTGCTTCGGGTGAATCATGGTTCACGGGCATGTCGACGGCGTTGATTGCGGTCTATCGTCCCGCGTGGGTCACCACCTACGACGTGCGCCGCTATCGGCTGGGCGGTCCGCGCACCTGAACGCCCGCACCTGAACACGGTTCGCGCCTCTCTGTCACTGCGTCCACATTGTTGCGGTCGAAGCCGCTTGGTCAGTTGAACGCGTCGGCGGACCATGCAACATCCGCCGATCTATCGCTGCCTGAGCCGTCGCATCACGACATCGGAAAATATTTGTGCCAGGATTGAACTCCTTCCTGTAGACGGGCATCTTATGTGCCTCATGTCTTCACAGCATTCACAACATAGATGGATCGCACGAACGCACCGCGCCGATTGCCGCGGTTGATCGGCCGGTTAGCGGTGTGGTTGGCGAGCGCGTCGCTCGCATGCGCATTGCCCGCTTTCGCCGATCAGCTTGGGCAGCACAACGACCTCGTCAACAAGTTCATCAGCGATATGCACGCCGATCCGCTCGTCGCGGATTGCGCCGCGCATGGCAACTTCGTCGCGAGCACATCCACCGCTTTCGATCACGTCGAGTTTCCGCCCAGTTCATTCGATAGTGCACATGCGGCCGTCACGCCCTGGAACGATTCGTTCGACGAAGGCAAGCAGAAGGTGAAGGTGGACAGCATCGTAACTGTCGAGGGCCTTGGCATTCCGCAAGGCGGCGGCGACCCGTCGCAACTCAAGTTCCGCTGCGGCTATGTCGGCGCACAGATGCTCGCGTTCAGCTGGAACGACCCCGTTCCCCCATTGCGCGCGCACAGCACGGCATCGCCGGGTTCGCAAGGCGCGAGGGGCAAGCACGCGGCGAGCGGCAAAGGCTCGAAGAAAAATTCGGGCGGCAAGGCGAAAGGCGGCGCGACGAACAAGTCGGGCGCGAAGAAAAGCAAGTCGTCGGGCAAGGCGGTGACCGCCAAAAGCAGCGCGAAGAAGTCGACCGCGAAGAAAGCACATTGACACTGCCGGCGCCTGACTTGTGCATCGGCCCAGGCGCAATGTGCACCAACAAAAAGCAAGGCCACGCATTGCGCGTGGCCTTGCTTTTTGCATGCCTTTGCCACGCGTCAATCCAGCCCGACGTGACGCGTGCACAGGCAGTGCTCCCTTCAGGCAAACGCTTCCATATGCCAAAGGATCGCCTGCAGCATCGCTGCACCGAGCGACGCGCTGCGCTCGCCGTTCCAGCCCACGCGTTCGTCGGGAAGATTGGCGTTGTCCTTGAACGGCATTTCCAGGGTCAACGACAGGCAACCGTACTCGTTGCCGATGTACTTCGACGCAAGCTTCAGCGCGTCCTGCCGATATTTGCTTGCCTCATAGCCGTACTTGTCCTGAAAATCGGGACTCGCGCGCCTGAAGCCTTCGATGAACGCCGTCTGCTCCTGCCGTTGACGCTCGGTAAAACTCGGCAGCATCTCAGAGCCCGCGACGAACACATACGGCAGCGCTTCGTCGCCGTGAATGTCGAAGAAGAGATCGCAGCCCGTCGCGCGAATCGCGTCGCGCACGAGCAGTACTTCGGGGCTGCGTGCCGCGTCCGGCTCCATCCATTCGCGATTCAGGTTCGCGCCCGCCGCGTTGGTGCGCAGGTTGCCGTGCACGCTGCCGTCCGGGTTCATGTTCGGCACGATAAAAAAGTCGGCGTAATCGTAGAGCTTGCGCGCGACGGGATCGCCCGACCAGTCGCCCCAGCCCGCGAGCCGCTTCACGAGCCCTTCGACGAACCACTCCGCCATCGTCTCGCCGGGATGCTGGCGCGCGATGATCCAGACTTTCTTTTTCGGCTTCAGCGAGCCGTCTTCGAGCAGCGTCGGCGCGCCGAGCGTCAACAGCGACATCGGCCGACCTTCGATCGTCTTGCCTAGCTCCGTCAGCGCGGCATGCGGCATCTGTTGGACTGCACCTAGAAATTCCGAATGCCGCTCTTCGCTATACGGCTCGAAATACGCGTAGTAGATGCGGTCGAAATCGGGCGTGTGGTCGATCGTGAGAACGCGGCCATCGTACGAGGTCGGCACGCGAAACCAGTTCACGCGGTCATAGCTCGCGCACGCCTGATAGTCGCGCCAGCCGTCGGCGAACGCGCAGTCGGCGGCGTTCTCGAAGGTCATCACGCAGCGCTCGCCGCGCGCGCCCGACAGCCGGAAATAGAACCACTGCGCGAAGTCGGCGTGGCTATCCGGACGCACGCGCAAGCGGATGTTGTCGGGCTGCTCGCACGACAGGACATCGATCGCGCCGGCGTCGAAGTTGCTGGAAATCGATAGCGTCATGGTGTCGTTCCTGCTCGATGCCCGGCGCGCGCTCAGTCCGCGATGCGCCGGCGAAATACGTAAGTGGAATCGTTCGATGCGCCGGCGTGGAACGCATAGCCTTGCGCGTCGAAACCCTTCAATTGCTCCGGCGCATCGAGGCGATTCTCCACCGCGAAGCGCGCCATCAAACCGCGCGCGCGTTTCGCGTGAAAGCTGATGACCTTGTAGCGGCCGCCCTTCCAGTCCTCGAACACGGGCGTGACGACGGGCGCGGCGAGCAGCTTCGGCTTGACGGACCTGAAGTATTCCGTCGACGCGCAATTGATCAGCACGCGCGACGCGCCCGCCTTCTTCTCGAGCTGGCGATTGAGCGCCTGCGTGATGCGCTCGCCCCAGAACGCGTACAGATCCTTGCCGCGCCGATTCTCGAAGCGCGTGCCCATTTCGAGCCGGTACGGCTGCAGCAGATCGAGCGGACGCAGCAGCCCATATAGACCCGACAGCACGCGCACGTGCTGCTGCGCGTAATCGAGATCGGAAGCGGACAGCGACTTCGCATCGAAGCCTTCGTACACGTCGCCGTTGAACGCGAGCACCGCCTGCTTCGCATTCGACGTATCGAACTTCGGCGACCAGTCGGCGTACCGTTGAAAATTCAGATGCGCGAGCTGATCGGAGATGTCCATCAGCGACGCGATGTCTTGCGGTGACAGACGACGCAGATCGCCGATCAGCTCAGCGGCTTCATCGACGAAATCGGGAATCGTGTGCTTCTTGACGTGCGGCGGGGTCTCGTAGTCGAGCGATTTGGCCGGCGACAGAACGATTATCATAGAGGCTTTCAGGCACGCCGTGCCTGGCGGTCAAAGACGAAAGCCAGATTGTAACGAATGCCCGAAACCCCTGCCTTGCCCGAACAAAACCTGTCCGCAGCGGCGCCCGCGGTGATGCTCGACGTGGTGCTCGATTCGAACGTGTGGATCGACATTCTCGTCTTCGATGATCCGCACACCCGCCCCATTCGCGCCGCGCTCGAACGCGGCGCGCTGCGCGCGCTGATCGACGCGCGGTGTCTGGCCGAGCTCACGTACGTGCTCGACTATCCGCAATTCGAGAAGCGCGCCGTCGACAAGGCGGCTGCGCTGGCAACCGTCGCACGGCTGTCGATGCTCGTCGAGCCGCCCGCGCCCCCCGACGGCGCGCAGCCGTTGCCCAGATGCAAGGATCGCGACGATCAGAAGTTTCTTGAACTCGCTCATGCAATGCGGGCGGACTGGCTGGTTTCGAAGGATCGTGCCGTGCTCAAGCTCGCCAAGCGGATCGCGCGCGATTTCGGTTTCCGGATCACGCAGCCCGCGCCATTCGTGGCCGAATGCGCGCTCGCCATCGACGGGCACGCCGTGTCCGCGCCCGTCTGACACGGCACGCATTGCGCCTGGAACCCGGCTCGCGAAGCGCCGCGCCGAATTTCCCTACAATCGAGCTTCACGGCCGACCTTTTAGCCATACCCGCAAACGTACCCGCAGCCGCACTGATCGCGACATGAACGCACCGCACGACATGACGACCACGCCAATGACGACCATGCCCCCTACTTTTCCGTCCCGTCTGCCGAACGTCGGCACGACGATCTTCACCGTGATGAGCGCGCTTGCCGTCGAAAAAAATGCGGTCAATCTCGGTCAGGGCTTCCCAGATTTCGATTGCGATCCGCGCATCGTCGACGCTGTCTCGAACGCCATGCGCGAGGGTCACAACCAATACCCGCCGATGGCCGGCGTTGCGCCGCTGCGCCAGGCAATTTCTGAAAAGATCGCAAGCCTGTACGGAAAGCACTACGACGCCACCACCGAAATCACGGTCACAGCGGGTGCAACGCAGGCGCTTCTGACGGCTATCCTATGTGCGGTCCATCCCGGCGACGAAGTGATCGTCGTCGAGCCGACTTACGACAGCTATCTGCCGTCGATCGAACTGGCGGGCGGCAAGCCCGTTTTCGTCACGCTCGACGCCCCCGATTACGCCATTCCGTTCGACAAGCTCGCCGCCGCGATCACGCCGAAGACGCGCATGATCCTGATCAACACCCCGCACAACCCGACGGGCACCGTCTGGCGCGCGAACGACATGAAGAAGCTGGAAGACATCGTGCGCGGCACGAATGTGCTGATCCTGTCGGACGAAGTGTATGAGCACATGGTCTACGACGGGGCGCCGCACGAAAGCGTCGCGCGCTATCCGGAGCTCGCGCAGCGCAGCTTCGTCGTGTCGAGCTTTGGCAAGACCTATCACGTGACGGGCTGGAAGGTCGGCTACGTGGCCGCGCCCGCCGCGCTAACGGCTGAATTTCGCAAAGTTCACCAGTTCAACGTGTTCACGGTCAATACGCCGATGCAACTGGGTCTCGCGCACTACATGCAGGACCCGGCTCCGTATCTGAACCTGCCCGCCTTCTATCAGAAGAAACGCGATTTCTTCCGCGCGGGTCTGCAAAACTCGCGCTTCAAGCTGCTGCCTTGCACGGGCACGTACTTCCAGTGCGTCGATTATTCGGCCATCAGCGACATGCCCGAAGGCGAGTTCGCGCAATGGCTGACGAGCGAAATCGGCGTGGCGGCAATTCCCGTGTCGGCGTTCTATCACGAGCCGCATGAATCGGGCGTCGTGCGCTTCTGTTTTGCGAAGAAGGAAGACACGCTCGCCACCGCGCTCGAACGGTTGGCGCGTCTTTAAGATGAACCGCGCGATGTTGCGAACGAACCAGGATTTTTCGCTATCGCGCGTAACGCATTGTGGCACTGCGCATGGGCGCACGCGTTCGACACGGGCGCGCGCACCACGCTCACTGCTTTCTCTGTGCTTCGACGTAGGCCTTGCGGTCGTCGGTCACCCGCTGCGCGGCGGGCCGCGCGTTGACGGCCTTCACATACGGCTTCCAATCGATCCCGACATCGAGCAGGAAATCGCGCCCGTATACCGCCTGCGTCGCCATGCCGACGAGCGGCAGGCTCGCGAACCCCGCCACATCCGCAATACTGAACCGCTCGCCGCGCAGAAACGGCGTGAACGCCGCGATCCGTCTGAAGCCGCGAATGTGGTGGATCAGCAATTTCTCAGTTCGGCCTTGGGTGGCATCCGTAACCGTGCCACCGAAGAACGCCTGCTTGTACAGATTGCGGGCCGTCAACTCGAGATGCACGTCGACGAACGTCATCAACTCGCGCTCCTTCGCCGCTTCCCACGGATCACGCGAGAAAATCGCCTTGTCGGGATAGACAGCAGCGACGTATTCGAGAATCGCCTGCGACTCGCACAGACTGCCGTGCTCCGTCTGAATAAACGGCACCTTGCCGAGCGGCGAGTGCCTAAGAATCTCCGCGTCCTGACTCGGAATCGTCAGCACTTCCTCGAACGGAATGCCGAATTCGAGCAGCGCAAACTTCACTTTGTTGTAATAGTTGGACAGCGCAAAACCGTGCAACCTGATCATCCGATGTCTCCCTGCGGATGGTTGTCGAAAGTTCGCTTGCGACCCGTCGCGCCCGATCAGAACATGACAAATTGAAACGAACGTACTATTTTAAAATAATCATGGAGTGAGTCACATCATGTCATCAATCACCTCTCGCGAGTACAACATCGAGATCGTCGGCATTGTCGGCACGGGCGCGATGGGACGCGGCATCGCGCAGATCGCCGCGCTCGCGGGCCTCAAGGTCAAGCTCTACGACACGAACGCCGCGGCCGTCGGTGCGGCGCGCGACTACCTCGCCGACACCTTCTCGAAGCTGGTCGCCAAAGGCAAGCTCGACAACTCGCGCTCGCTCGCCGCGCTCGCATGTGTGACGGGCGCGCAGACGCTCGACGATCTCAAGGACTGCAACCTCGTCGTTGAGGCGATCGTCGAGAAGCTCGACGTGAAGCGGGCGCTATTCAAGGACCTTGAAGGCATCGTCGGCGAGAACTGCATTCTTGCCTCGAACACGTCGTCGCTATCGATCACGGCGATCGCCGCCGCATGCGCCGACCCGTCGCGCGTGGTCGGCTATCACTTCTTCAACCCCGTCCCGCTGATGAAGGTCGTCGAGGTGATCGACGGTCTGCGCAGCGATCCCGCCGCGGGCAACGCGCTGATGGATGTCGCGCGTCGCATGGGCCACACGCCCGTGCGCGCAAAGGACATGCCGGGCTTCATCGTCAATCACGCGGGCCGCGGCATGAACACGGAAGGCCTGCGCATCGCCGATGAAGGCGTCGCGAGCTTCGTCGACGTCGACCGCATCATGCGCGAGCAGGCGGGCTTCCGGCTCGGGCCGTTCGAGCTGCTCGACCTGACGGCACTCGACGTGTCGCATCCTGTGATGGAATCGATCTATCACCAGTTCTATGAAGAGCCGCGCTTCACGCCGTCGCCGATCACGGGCACGCGGCTCGCGGGCGGGTTGATCGGACGCAAGGCGGGCGAAGGCTTTTACGCGTATGTCGAGGGCAAGCAGCAAGTGCCGCAAGAAGCTCCCGCCCCGACGGCATTGCCCACGCGCGTCTGGATCAGCAACCGCGTGCCCGCCGCGCGCGAAGCCGTGCTCGCGTTGGTGCAAAAGGCCGGCGTCGCCGTCGACGACAGCTCGACGCCCGCCGCCGATTCGCTGATCGTCGTGACGCCGCTCGGCCTCGACGCGACGACGGCCGCCGTCGACGAGAACCTCGACGCGCGCCGCGTCGTCGCCATCGACACGTTGTTTCCGCTCGTCGACGCGCAGCGCCGCACGCTGATGACGACGCCCGCGACCACGCGCGCCGCGCGCGACACAGCACACGCCCTGTTCGTGCACGACGGCATCCCCGTCACCGTGATCCGCGACTCGACGGGCTTTGTCGCGCAACGCGTCGTCGCGACGATCGTGAATATCGGCTGCGATATCGCGCAGCGCCGAATCGCGTCGCGCAGGACATCGATCTCGCCGTGGACGCTCGGCCTCGGCTATCCGCGCGGACCGCTCGCGCTCGGCGATGCGCTCGGCGCGCCGACCATCCTGACGATCCTGCGCAACATGTTCGGCGTGCTCGGCGATCCGCGCTACCGTCCGTCGCCGTGGCTCGCGCGGCGCGCGCACCTCGGCCTGCCGCTCGTCCAGGACGACGCCGCCGACAACGAGGAGCAAGCGTAATGGCCGCCGAACTGCTCGCCTCCCGTCCAGCCGAAAGCGAATCGACGCTCGTGCTGACCTTGTCGAACCCGGGCGCGCGCAACGCGATGCACCCGGACATGTACGCGGCCGGCATCGAAGCGATGAACACGGCCGAGCGCGACGCGTCGATCGGCGCCGTCGTGATCACAGGCGCGGATCAGTTCTTCTGCGCGGGTGGCAATCTGAACCGGCTGCTCGAAAACCGCGCGAAAGATCCGTCCGTGCAGGCGCTGAGCATCGATCTGCTGGGCGAATGGATTGCCGCGCTGCAGGCGTCGTCGAAACCGGTGATCGCCGCCGTCGAAGGCGCGGCGGCAGGCGCGGGCTTTTCGCTGGCGCTCGCATGCGACCTGATCGTCGCCGCCGACGACGCGAAGTTCGTCATGTCGTATGCGCGGGTCGGCTTGACGCCAGACGGCGGCGGCTCGTGGTTCCTGGCCCGCGCACTGCCGCGCCAGATCGCGACTGAAGTGCTGATCGAAGGCAAGCCGATCGGCGCGCAACGCCTGTTCGACCTCGGCGTCGTGAACCGGCTCGCGAAACCGGGCGCGGTGCGCGATACGGCGATCGCATGGGCCGACGATCTCGGCAAGATTTCGCCGAACGCCAAGGCGCGCATCAAGGGGCTGATCGCGGCTGCGGGCGCGCAGCCGTTGCCCGAGCATCTGGTTGCGGAACGCGACAGCTTCGTCGCGTCGCTGCATCATCGCGACGGGCTCGAAGGCATCACGGCTTTTCTCGAGAAGCGCGCGCCGAACTACCGATAAGCGACGGATAAGCGCGCGAGGCGGTTCGTAGCCGAAGCATCGTTCGAACAACGGAGCAGACATGCCGCACGACGCGACTCCAGCCGGATCGACGACTCACACCGACTACTCCGCCTTCGAAGGCACGCGCCCCGTCAGCGAGCGGCAGCGCATCGACCTCGATGCGCTCTCCGCGTGGCTTGCCCAACACCTCGCCGACTTCACCGGGCCGCTCGCGATCGAACAGTTCGCGGGCGGCCAGTCGAATCCCACCTTCAGGCTCATGACGCCGTCACGCTCCTACGTGATGCGCGCGAAACCTGGCCCGTCCGCGAAACTGCTGCCGTCCGCGCACGCGATCGAACGCGAATATCGCGTGATGGATGCGCTGCGCGACAGCAACGTGCCCGTCGCGAAGATGCTTGCCTTGTGCGACGACGAAAGCGTGATCGGCCGTGCGTTCTATGTGATGGAGTTCGTGCAGGGCCGCGTGCTGTGGGATCAGGCGCTGCCCGGCATGACGCCCGCGCAGCGCGCCGCGATCTACGACGAGATGAATGGCGTGATCGCCGCGTTGCATAGCGTCGATGTCGAAGCCGTGGGACTTGCGGACTACGGCAAGCCGGGCAATTACTTCGCGCGGCAGATCGGCCGCTGGAGCCGGCAATACCAGGCGTCGGAAACGGAGCCGATTGACGCGATGAGCCGCCTGATCGAGTGGCTGCCGCAGCACATGCCCGCCGAAACCGACGCTCGCGCGCGCATCGTGCATGGCGATTTCCGGCTCGACAATCTGATCTTTCATCCGCACGAGCCGCGCGTGCTGGCCGTGCTCGACTGGGAGCTGTCGACGCTTGGCGATCCCCTCGCCGACTTCGCGTATCACTGCATGGCCTGGCATGTCGAGCCCGCCCAGTTTCGCGGCATAGCCGGGCTCGACTGGGCCGCGCTCGGCATTCCCGACGAGGCACAGTACGTGCAGCGCTATTGCGAGCGCACGGGCCTGACAATCCACGGCGACTGGAATTTCTATCTCGCGTACAACATGTTCCGCATCGCGGCGATCCTGCAAGGGATCATGAAGCGCGTCGTCGACGGCACGGCCGCGAGCGAACAGGCCGCCGATGCCGGGCGCCGCGCGCGCCCGATGGCCGATCTCGCATGGCGCTACGCGCAAAAGGTTCGCTGATCCAGCCGACGCGTCGCCCGCCGCTGCGCAATCGTCCGGTAGAACAGATTCGATCATCCAAGAGGACAAGATGAATTTCGACTACACCCCGAAAGTCCAGGCCTTGCGCGAAAAGCTGCTCGCTTTTTTCGACCAGCACATCTATCCGAACGAACCGGCCTACGCCGCCGAAGTCGCGCGCAACCGCGAAGCGGGCAACGCCTGGGTGCCGACGGAACTCATCGAGAACCTGAAACAGCAGGCGCGCGACGCGGGGCTTTGGAATCTCTTTCTGCCCGACTCGGAACGCGGCGCGGGGTTGTCGAACCTCGAGTACGCGCCGCTGTGCGAGATCATGGGCCGCGTGCCCTGGTCGCCCGAAGTGTTCAACTGCAATGCGCCCGACACCGGCAACATGGAAACGATCGAGCGCTACGGCAGCGACGACAACAAGCGCGAATGGCTCGAACCGCTGCTGCAAGGCCAGATCCGCTCGGCGTTTCTGATGACGGAGCCCGAGGTGGCGTCGTCGGATGCGACCAATATCCAGACCCGCATCACGCGCCACGGCGACGGCTATGTGATCAACGGACATAAATGGTGGTCGTCGGGCGCGGGCGATCCGCGCTGCAAGCTCTATATCGTGATGGGCAAAACCGACCCCGACGCGCCGCGTCATCAACAGCAGTCGATGGTTCTCGTGCCCGCCGACGCAGCGGGCATCACAGTGCATCGTCCGCTGACAGTATTCGGCTATGACGACGCGCCGCATGGTCACATGGAGATCACGCTCGACAACGTGCACGTCAGCGCGGGCAACATGCTGCTCGGCGAGGGACGCGGCTTCGAGATTGCGCAAGGACGGCTTGGCCCGGGGCGCATTCACCATTGCATGCGCCTGATCGGACTGGCGGAGCGCGCGCTCGAACTGATGGCGAAACGCACGTTGCAGCGCGTGGCGTTCGGCAAGCCGATCGCCGCGCAAACGGTGACGCAGGAACGCATCGCCGAAGCTCGCTGCCTGATCGAACAGGCGCGCCTGTTGACACTGAAGACGGCTTACATGATGGACACGGTCGGCAATAAAGGCGCGCGCGGCGAGATCGCGATGATCAAGGTGGTCGCGCCGAACATGGCGTGCCAGGTGATCGACTGGGCAATGCAGGCGCACGGCGCAGCCGGCATCAGCGATGATTTTCCGCTTGCCTACGCCTATACGACCGCGCGCTGGCTGCGTTTTGCCGACGGCCCCGACGAGGTGCATCGGAACGCCATTGCGAAGCTCGAACTGGCGAAGTATCGGGACGTGGGCGCCTCTTCTTAAGCGGCACCGTCAAGCCATCCGCAGCGTTTTGAGAACTGTGGTGTACTTTTCAGACAAAAAACTGCAAACAGGAGCCACCGATGATCGATGTCTACAGCTGGGCGACCCCGAACGGTCACAAGATCCACATCATGCTCGAGGAGACAGGCCTCGACTATAAAGCGCACCCGATCAATATCGGCGCGGGCGATCAGTTCACCCAAGAATTCCTTGCGATCAGCCCGAACAACAAGATTCCCGCCATCGTCGACAGCGACGGCCCGAAACGCGCGGACGGCAAGCCATTCTCGCTGTTCGAGTCCGGCGCGGTCCTCATCTATCTCGCGGAAAAAACGGGCAAATTCCTGCCCGCCGATCCCGCCGCCCGCTACGAGACGCTGCAGTGGCTGATGTTCCAGATGGGCAGTATCGGTCCGATGCTCGGACAGACGCATCATTTCCGCGTCTATGCGCCGCAGCCAATCGAATATGCGATCAATCGCTACACGAACGAAGCGAAACGCCTGTACGGTGTGATGAATACGAAACTCGGCATCACACGCTACCTCGCGGGCGACGACTACACGATTGCCGATATCGCGACGTTCCCGTGGACACGCTCATGGCAAAACCAGGGCTTGCAGATCGACGAGTTTCCACACGTCAAGCGCTGGCACGAAGAAATCGCCGCACGCCCCGCCGTGCAGCGCGGCGTCCAGGTACTGGCGTCGGAGCGCGTGCCGCTGATGGACGAGCAGGCCAAGGAAGTGCTGTTCGGCGCAACGCAGTACGCGAAGCATTGAGCGAACCGCAGTGCCGCGACGTTCGTTTGCCAGCTTCGGCTGAAGCCCGTTCGCGCTGCGCTTGCGCATCGACGTGAATCCATCGATGGTCGCCCGCCGCCACGGCGACGCGGTCGACGCCCGGCTGTCGAATGTTGACCTGACGGCTCACGCGCGCCGGCTTTCAGACGAGCGCGCTCACGGGTCACCAAGGCCGGGCGTCGACGTGCGTGTCACGCGGCTTTCGCGGGATCGCGCAGCCCGAAGATCGCCTTCGAGCGCACCGTAATCACCAGGTCGCCGTTCTGATTGAAACCCTGCCATTCCGTCGACACGATGCCGCGATCCGGCTTGCTCGACGACACGCGCTTGTCGAGGATGCTGTTGGTCATGCGGATCGTATCGCCGACGCGCACGGGCTTCAGCCACCGCAGGTCGTCGATGCCGGGTGAACCCATCGAGGTGGAACCCGCCAGCACGTTGCGTACGAGCATGCCCATCATCACCGAACACGTGTGCCAGCCGCTCGCGATCAGGGTGCCGTACGGCGATGCCGCCGCGCCCGCGTCGCTCACATGGAAAGGCTGCGGATCGAACTGCTCGGCGAAACGGACGATCTCGTCGCGCGTGAAGGTGTGCGTGCCGACTTCATAGGTCCGGCCGACTTCCATATCCTCGTAACTCAAACCCATCTCTCACCCTCTGTGAATGTGTTGGCGGAGGCGCTCAGGCGTCGGCCGTTGCGAAGCCCGGCAGCGCGGCGAAACGCGCCAGATGATGATCGACGTCGCCGAGCGTGGTTTCGATGATGGCGAGACGCTTGAACAGATGCGCGGCCGCGACTTCGTTCGTCACGCCCATGCCGCCATGCAACTGCACCGCCTGCTGGCCGACGAAACGCGCGGCCTGACCGACTCGCACCTTCGCCGCCGACACGGCGCGGCGGCGTTCGTCGGCATCGCCGCCATAGCGCACGGCGGCGAGATACGTTGCGGAGCGCGCCTGCTCGGTGTGAATCAGCATTTCGACCATGCGGTGTTGCAGCGCCTGAAAACGCGCGATGGGCACGCCGAACTGCTGGCGCGTCTTCGTGTACTCGACGGTCGCGTGGTTGAGCGCGTCGAGCGCGCCGATTGCCTCGGCGCACAGCAGCACGATGCCGTAGTCGGCGATGTGTTCGAGCGCTGCCGCGCCTGCATGCCTGCCGTTCAGCTTACGCGCCGGGGTGCCGTCGAACACGAGCGTCGCGGCGCGCTGGCCGTCGATCGTGCGATAGTCGGTGACCTGCGTCTTCGTGGCATCGCGCGCGACGACGAAGAGCCTGATCTCACCATCGAGCCTTGCGGGCACGATCCAATGGTCGGCCTGCGCGCCGTGCAGCACGACCGACTTCGTGCCGTTCAACGTGAAGCCGTGGCCCTGCTGCGCGGCTTGTGTATCGATTGAAAAGAGGTCGTAGCGCGCGTCGGGCTCGTGAAACGCCACAGCGAGCTTGATCTCGCCCAGTGCGGCGCGCTCGAGCAGCGACGTGTCGTCGTCGCTCGCGCCGGACAGCTTCAGCGCCTCGATGCCCACGGCCGTCGACCAGTACGGCTCGACGACGATTGCACGCCCCAATTCCTGCATCACAACCAGCATATCGACCGTGCCGCCATCGAAGCCGCCCTGCGCTCCCGGCACGGGCAACGCGGTAAGACCCAGTTCGGCAAATGCGGACCAATGCTCGCCCGACACGCCCGCTTGCGACCGCACGATTGCCTGACGCGCTTCGAAACCGTACTGCTTGTCGAGGTAACGGCGCAGTGCGTCCGCGAATTGCTGCTGTTCGTCGGTGAAATTGAAGTTCATGCGCCGCTCCTCACAGTCCCAGAATCATCTGCGCGATGATGTTCTTTTGGATTTCGTTCGAACCGCCGTAGATCGAAGTCTTGCGGTAGTTGAAGTAATACGCGGCGAGCGGCGCGGCATCGTCGTCGCCCGCGCTGCTGTGCGGATGCTCGCCTTCGAGGAACGGCACGTCGAACGGCGCAGCCAGCGGACCGACCGCTTCGAACATCAGTTCGGTCAACCCTTGCTGCACCTCGGTCCCCTTGATCTTGAGCATCGACGCCTCCGGGCCCGGTCCGCGCCCGTCCGCTTCATTCGCGACCACCCGCTGCACCGTCACTTCGAGCGCCATCAGCTCGATCTCGAGGCTCGCGACTTTCGCCGCGAACAGCGGATCATGCAGCAGCGGCTTGCCGTTCTTCTTCTGCTTGAGCGCGAGCTGCTTCAGGAAGATCAGTTCGCGCTTCGACTGCCCGACACGCGCGATGCCCGTGCGCTCGTGGCCAAGCAAATATTTCGCGTAAGTCCAGCCGCGATTCTCGTCGCCGACGAGATTCTCGACAGGCACCTTCACGTCCTCGAAGAACACCTCGTTGACTTCGTGATCTTCGTCGAGCGTGATGATCGGGCGCACGGTGATGCCCGGCGTCTTCATGTCGATGAGCAGGAAGGAGATGCCCTCCTGCTTCTTCGCGCCGCTGTCGGTGCGCACGAGGCAGAACATCATGTCCGCATGCTGGCCGAGCGTCGTCCAGGTCTTCTGACCGTTGACCACATAGTGATCGCCGACGCGTTCCGCGCGCGTGCGCAGCGAGGCGAGATCGGAGCCCGAGCCCGGCTCGGAATAACCTTGGCACCACCAGTCGGTGCCATCGAGAATGCGCGGCAGATAGTGGCGCTTCTGCGCTTCGCTGCCGTATTTCATCAGCACGGGCGCGACCATCGACACCCCGAACGGCAGCACGCCAGGCGCACCGATGTGCGCGCATTCCTCGTCCCAGATATGACGCTGCGTCGCGTTCCAGCCCGGCCCGCCGTACTCCCGCGGCCAGGCGGTCGCGGACCAGCCGCGCTTGCCCAGCAGCTTGTGCCAGCTCGCGTAGTCGTCGCGATTCAGACGCTTGTGATTGAGAACCTTGTTACGCAGCTCGTTGGGCAGATTTGCTTCGAGCCAGGCGCGAATATCGGCGCGGAATGCGTCGTCGGCGGGGGAATAATTCAGATCCATACGCAGTGTCTCCTGGCCGCGGCCCTGCGCCGCCAGGAGCACTGCAAGCGATCGCTATTGCAGCGGCTCTTTCAGTGCGGCGGGCACAGGCAGCGGCATCACATCGATGCCTTCTTCGACGAGGGCTCGCGCATCTTCCGGCGTCGTGACGCCGCGGATGCTGCGAGCGGGCGCTTCGTTGTAATGAATGCGCCGTGCTTCCTCGGCAAAACGGTCGCCCACGTTCTCCGTCTTTTCCAGCACCTCGCGCAGCATGCGCATGACCTGCGCCTGCAGTTCGCCAGCGTTCGGTGCCGCCTGCGGCTTCGACGCACTCGTCGCCCCCGAGAGATTCAGGCGCGGCGCCGACGGCAAACGGCTCACTTCGGTCGCGCCGCAAATTGGACATTCGACCAGCTTGCGGGACAACTGCGATTCGAAGTCATCGGCGGAAGCGAACCAGCCTTCGAACCGATGGTCATGCGGACACTGTAGATCGAGGACCTTCATGTGGAATCAGGGCTTGCGTACGAGTTTAGCGCAAAATCGAAATTTGTGAACGGTCGTTCGTAAAAATGCCTTCTTTCGACACACGGTTGATGCGCACGTGGTCGCACGCGATGCGCCAGCTCACGTGGTGGTTCAGGCAGCGAACGGGGAGCGGATATTTTAGCGCGTTGGCACAAGGTCCGCCGACGGCCGAATTGCCAGCTCGCGGCGCCTTCAAAAGCGGAAACGGCAGCGCGATGGCTGCCGTTTCGAAGGACCGCGTCGAAGGACTGCGGATGCCGCTGCGCCCGACAGCATCTGACACGCACGCGTCAGCGGGCCTCCGCCGCATTCGCCGGCCATGCGCCTGACAGCAGCTTCTCCACCCAGAACGTGCCGATGATCGTCTTCACGTCGCTCAACTGACCGCTGCGCACCCATTCGGACACGTCCGACAGCTTCGCGATGAACGTTTCGAGAAACTCGCCGTCGTCGAGCTTGCGTTCGCCCGGCGTGAGGCCGCGCGCAACGTAGATGTCGATGAACTCGGTCGAGTACGAAATGATGGGGTGCACGCGCGTCAGATAGATGTACTCGCGCGCCGTATAGCCCGTTTCCTCGAGCAGTTCGCGCCTGGCGCAGGTCAGCGAGTCCTCGTTCGGGTCTAGCTTGCCCGCCGGGTATTCATACATCACCTTGCCCATCGCGTAGCGGTACTGGCTCTCCATCAGCACGCGGCCATCGTCGAAGAGCGGGATCACCATCACGGCGCCCGGGTGCTGCACGTACTCGCGCGTCGCCTGCTTGCCGTCCGGCAGGCGCACGGTGTCGCACTTGACCGTCATGAACGGCCCTTGATAAGCCACTTCGCTCTTGATGCAGGTCTCTTTAAGCGCGGCGTCGTGATCGGGAAGTTCAGCCATGTGCGACCTCTTGGCGGCAACCAGCGCGACGGCTCACGCCGTCAGCGCCGTTTGACGAGATATTGAAAGGTGAAGCCCGGGAAGGCGAAAACGATGAACAGGCTGAACGTGATTGCATAGAACTGCCAGCCTTGGTCGAACCGGTTGCCGGCGCGCGCTTCGAGCATGAAGCCGAGCGCGCCGACCATGAAATACAGCACGATCAGTTCGCCGATCCTGATCCACGCGCTTTTCTTTTTCGGCCTCAACGGCACGACGCCAAACAGACGTTGATTCAGGAACGGCAGGTTGGCGCCAACTAGCGCCAACAGCACGATGAACCACCCCGCCGCCGACATTACAGCGGCAGCGTGTGCGAGATAGCGTTCAGGCAGATCGACATCAACGGACCCGGCACGATACCGAGCACCAGCACGGCCACGCCGTTCAGCGCGAGCAGCGTGCGCTTGCAGGTATCGCCCGCGATCGGCGTCGTGTCGACGGGATCGTCGAAGTACATCAGCTTGACGATGCGCAGGTAGTAGAACGCGCCGAACAGCGACGTGATCACGGCGAGCACAGCAAGCCAGGTGAGGCCGGCGTTCATCGTTGCTTCGAGCACGGCGAGCTTCGCGTAGAAGCCGACCGTCGGCGGGATGCCGGCGAGCGAGAACATCATCACCATCATCACGAACGCAAATACCGGACTGCGCTGGTTGAGACCCTTGAAGTCGTCGAGCGATTCCGCTTCGAAGTCGCGGCGCGCGAGCAGCATCACCACGCCGAACGAACCCAGCGTCGTCACGAGATATACGATGCTGTAGAACATGGCCGAGCCGTACGCGCTCGCGGCCGCGCCCGTCTTGCCGTCGACCACGCCCGCGAGCAGCCCGAGCAGCACGAAGCCCATGTTCGAGATCGCCGAGTAAGCCAGCATGCGTTTGACGTTGCGCTGGACGATACCCGTGATGTTGCCGACGATCAGCGACAGCGCGGCCAGAATGACGAGCATCTCCTGCCAGTCGACGGCGAGCGGCAGCAGGCCCATCACCAGGAAGCGCAGGCCCCACGCGAACGCCGCGACCTTCGGGCCGCCGCCGACGATTAGCGTCATCGCAGTCGGCGCGCCCTGATAGACGTCGGGCACCCACATGTGGAACGGCACGGCGCCCATCTTGAACGCGATACCCGCGACGATGAAGATCACGCCGAACAGCAGCACGACGTCGTTGATATGACCCGACGCAACCGCCTTCAGCACTTCGTTCAGTTCGAGCGAGCCCGTCGCGCCATACAGCATCGAAATGCCGTACAGCAGGAAGCCCGAAGCCAGCGCGCCCAGCACGTAGTACTTCATCGCGGCTTCGTTCGACGGCGCATTTTCACGGCGCAGCGCGATCGCGGCGTACAGCGACAGCGACATCAGTTCCAGACCGAGATAGAGCGTCAGGAAGTTGTTGCCCGAGATCATCACCAGTTGGCCGAGCAGCGAGAACATGCCGAGCAGGAAGAAGTTGCCTTCGTACAGGCCGCGGTCCTCGAGGTACTTGCGCGAGTAGATGATCGACACCGCGTAGCCCAGCGACACCACCGCCTTCATCACGTTGGCGAACGGATCGACCACGTACATGCGCGAGAAGAAGTACTGTGGCCCGGCGCCCGGCCAGAAAGCGTCGATGGCGAACCAGACGCCGGCCACCACCGTCGAAATCAGCGCAATGAAGTATGTCGTGCGTCGGCTGTTGGGCCCAAGGAACGTGTCGTTGAGCCACGCAACGACGATAGCGGCCATCACTAGCGCGTCGGGTAACAAGGCGGTCATAGGTGCGTTTTGCATGATCTTTAGATTCCTCCGCTTCGCATCACTGCGACAGCGGCAGCTTCGACTGCGCAACGTGGGACAGGAGATTTTCCACCGACACGTGCATGACTTCGGTAAAGGGCTTCGGATAAACGCCCATGTACAACGTCAGGACTGCGAGCAGCCCGAGCATGAAGAATTCGCGGCGGTTGATGTCGACGAGACTCTTCACGTGGTCGTTCACAACCGCGCCGAAGTACACGCGCTTATACATCCACAGCGTGTAGGCCGCGCCCAGAATCAGCGTCACGGCGGCGCCGAAAGCGATCCAGAAGTTGTACTGGACAGCCGCCAGAATCACCATGAACTCGCCGACGAAGCCCGACGTGCCCGGCAAGCCGCAGTTCGCCATCGAGAACAGCATCACGAGCGCCGCGAACTTCGGCATCGTGTTGACGACGCCGCCGTAGTCGGCGATCTGACGCGAGTGCATGCGGTCGTACAGCACGCCGATGCAAAGGAACATCGCGCCCGATACGAAACCGTGCGAGATCATCTGCACGATCGCGCCTTCCGTACCGAGCTGGTTGAAGATGAAAAAGCCGAGCGTGACGAAGCCCATGTGCGCAATCGACGAATACGCAACCAGCTTCTTCATGTCTGCCTGCACCATCGCGACGAGGCCGATGTACACGACGGCAATCAGCGACAGCGTGATCACGACGGGCGCAAGGAAGTGGCTCGCGTCCGGCGCGATAGGCAGCGAGAAACGCAGGAAACCATACGCGCCGAGCTTCAGCATGATCGCGGCCAGCACCACCGAACCGCCCGTCGGCGCTTCCACGTGGGCGTCGGGCAGCCACGTGTGGACAGGCCACATCGGCACCTTGACGGCGAACGCGAGGAAGAACGCGATGAATAGCAGCACCTGCGGCGTCATCGACAGCTTCGCGGCATGCCACGCGGCAAGGTCGAACGTGCCCGTCTGCGTGTACAGATACAGCAGGCCGACCAGCATCAGCAGCGAGCCCATCAGCGTGTAGAGGAAGAACTTGAACGCCGCGTACACGCGGTTCGGTCCGCCCCACACGCCGATGATGATGTACATCGGGATCAGCGTAGCTTCGAAGAACACGTAGAACAGCATGCCGTCGGCAGCGCTGAACACGCCGACCATGATGCCCGACAGGATCAGGAACGCCGCCAGATATTGCCCGACGTTCTTCGTGATCACTTCCCATGCCGCGATCACGACGATCACTGTGATCAACGCCGTCAACACGACGAACCACATTGCGATACCGTCGATGCCGAGGTGGTACGTGATGTTGAAGCGATCGATCCAGTTTGCCTTTTCTTCGAACTGCAATGCTGCCGTACTCGTGTCGAAGTCCGTGATCAGCGGAATCGTCACGATGAAGCTCAACACCGACCCGATCAGCGCAATCCATCGCGCCGGACCGGGATTGCGATCTGAACCGATGGCAAGAACCACCAGGCCGAAAATAATCGGCATCCAGATCGCGATACTCAGAATCGGAAACGTCGTGTGCATGAGAAGTGTCTCCAGCCTGTTCTTATTTGCCGCCGAGCGTTACAAACAGGGTTAGGAGCCCCAGCATGCCGATGATCATGGCGAACGCGTAGTGGTAGATGTAACCCGATTGAAGGAAACGGATCACGCTTGCGAACCAGCCAACAAAGCGTGCACTTCCGTTGACAATGCCGTCGATGACCACGACGTCGCCTTCCTTCCACAGGCCACGGCCGATTGCCACGGCGCCGCGCGCGAAGACGACTTCGTTGATCTTGTCCATGTAGTACTTGTTATCCAGCAACGTGTAGATCGGACCGAATGCACGCTTGATGACGGCCGGCAGGTCCGGACGCTTCAGGTACAGGAACCACGACACCACGACACCCGCGAGCGCGAGCCACACGGGCAGACCCGAATAGGCGTGCAGGCCCATCGATGCCCAGCCCTGGAATTCTTCCGCCATTTCATGCAGCGCCGGATGGTTCTCGCCAATGAAGATGACTTTCTCGAACGCGACGCCGTGCTGGAAGAAATCGCCGTACAGCATCGGGCTGATCGCGATCGCGCCGATCACGATCGACGGAATGGCGAGCAGCACCAGCGGCACCCACACGACCCACGGCGTTTCGTGCGGCTCGTGCGCGTGGTGATGATCGTCGTGGCCGTGACCATGGCCATGGTCGTCATGCGCGTGCGCCGCCGCTTCGATGCCCATCGGCGATTCCGGATGCTTCGGACCGCGGAAACGCTCTTCGCCGTGGAACACCATGAAGTACATGCGGAATGAGTACAGCGCCGTCACGAACACGCTCGCGACCACCGAGAAGTATGCAAAGCCCGAACCCGGCAGATGCGACAGCTTGACCGCGTCGATGATCGAGTCTTTCGAGTAGAAGCCCGAGAAGAACGGCGTGCCGATCAGCGCCAGCGAACCGACCAGCGACGTGATCCAGGTGATGGGCATGTACTTGCGCAGGCCGCCCATGTTGCGCATGTCCTGGTCGTGGTGCATGCCGATGATCACCGAACCCGCGCCGAGGAACAGCAGCGCCTTGAAGAACGCGTGCGTCATCAGGTGGAACACGGCGACCGGGTACGCCGACACACCCAGCGCGACCGTCATGTAGCCGAGCTGCGAGAGCGTGGAATAAGCGACGACACGCTTGATGTCGTTCTGCACGACGCCGAGAAAGCCCATGAACAGCGCCGTGATCGCGCCGATCACCGTGATGAACGACAGCGCCGAATCCGACAGCTCGAACAGCGGCGACATGCGCGTCACCATGAAGATGCCCGCCGTCACCATGGTTGCCGCGTGAATCAGCGCGGAGATCGGCGTCGGGCCTTCCATCGAGTCGGGCAGCCACACGTGCAGCGGGAACTGCGCCGACTTACCCATCGCGCCGATGAACAGGCAAATACACGCAACGGTCAGCAGGCCCCAGTCGGTGCCCGGGAAGCTCAGCGAAGCCAGTTCGTGGCTCTTCGCGAACACGTCGCCGTAGTTCATCGAGCCGCCGTACGCGAGCAGCAGGCCGATGCCGAGAATGAAGCCGAAGTCGCCCACGCGGTTCACGATGAACGCCTTCATGTTGGCGTAGATTGCGCTCTCGCGCTTGAAGTAGAAGCCGATCAGCAGGTACGACACGAGACCCACCGCTTCCCAGCCGAAGAACAGCTGCAGGAAGTTGTTGCTCATCACGAGCATCAGCATCGAGAACGTGAACAGCGAAATGTACGAGAAGAAGCGCTCGTAGCCCGTCTCTTCGTCGGCCATGTAGCCGATCGTGTAGATGTGCACCATCAGCGACACGAAGTTCACCACGCACATCATCATCGCCGTCAGCGTGTCGACGAGGAAGCCGACCTCGAACTTCACCTTGCCGACAGTCATCCATTCGTAGACGGTGGCGTTGAAGCTCGCGCCCTTCAGCACGTCGAGAAACACCATGCACGAGAGCACGAACGAGATCGCGACGCCGAGGATCGTGACGGAATGGGCACCCTTGCGCCCTATCGTCTTGCCGAACAGCCCCGCAATCAGCGAGCCGGCCAGCGGTGCGAGCACAACCGCCAGCAGCAGGTTTTCATTGAGTGTCGTTGACATATGCGTCTGTGCCTGAAATTAACCTTTGAGCTGATCGAGATCCTCGACATTGATCGTGTCGAGGCTACGGAACAGGGTCACCAGAATCGCAAGGCCGATCGCCGCTTCGGCTGCCGCAACCGTCAGCACGAAGAAGACGAAGATCTGGCCATGCACATCGCCGAGATAGTGCGAGAACGCGACGAAGTTCGTGTTGACCGCCAGCAGCATCAGTTCGATCGCCATCAGGATGATGATGACGTTGCGACGGTTCAGGAAAATGCCGACGATGCTGATCGCGAACAGGATCGCGCCAAGCACGAGGTAATGAGCTAGGGACAACATGTTTTTTTCTCCTGTCGTCAGCTGTTCTTGCCGGCGCCAGCGTCGCCGGTAATGGCTTCGGGCTCGGCCGGTTGTTCTTTCTCGGCGGCCATCTTGACCACGCGCACGCGGTCTTGCGCGCGCACCTTGACCTGTTCCGACACGCGCTGGCGCTTGCTGTCCTTGCCGTGACGCGCGGTCAGCGCAATCGCCGCGATGATCGCGACGAGCAGCACGAGGCCCGCCACTTCGAACGCGAAAATGTAGTCGGTGTAGATGATCTTGCCGATCAGGCGCGTGTTCGACCAGTCGGCGGCACCGGCGACAGCCGCTGTCGTGTCGCGCACGGGTTGAACCGTCGCGCCGTAGCCGTGCCACAGGATCAGTGCCGTTTCGACCACGATGATCGCGCCGACCACGGTCGCCATCGGCACGAAACGCCTGAAGTCGCGCCGCAGCACGTCGAGATTGATGTCCAGCATCATCACGACGAACAGGAACAGCACCATCACCGCGCCGACATACACCAGCACCAGCAGGATCGCGAGGAATTCCGCCTGCAGCAGCATCCAGATCGCGGCCGCGTTGAAGAACGCGAGCACGAGGAACAACGCGGACGACACCGGGTTGCGCGAAGTGATCACCTTCAGCCCTGACACCGTCAGGAGTAGCGCGAAGATGTAGAACAGTACGGTCGTGAAGTCCATGATTACCGATTCATCGTTAGGCCATCGTCAGGCTTGGTGCCTTGGCGCGCGTCATGTTGCACGACGCGGCGCCAGAGCGGTCTGGCAGCGCCGCGCGGTCTCATGCCTGGCAGACCATGCGGCGTCGAACTGCGCTGTATCAACCTATCAACGATAGGGCGCGTCCGCCGCCTTGTTCGCAGCGATTTCCGCTTCGTAGCGGTCGCCGACTGCCAGCAGCATGTCCTTCGTGAAGTACAGGTCGCCGCGCTTTTCGCCGTGATATTCGAGGATGTGCGTCTCGACGATCGAATCGACGGGGCAGCTCTCTTCGCAGAAACCGCAGAAGATGCACTTGGTCAGGTCGATGTCGTACCGCGTCGTGCGGCGCGTGTTGTCCGCGCGCGTTTCCGACTCGATCGTGATCGCGAGCGCCGGGCACACCGCTTCGCACAGCTTGCAGGCGATGCAGCGCTCTTCGCCGTTTTCATAGCGGCGCAGTGCATGCAGGCCGCGAAAGCGCGGCGACATCGGGGTCTTCTCTTCGGGGAACTGCACGGTGATCTTGCGCTGGAACGTGTAGCGTCCCGTCAGCGCGAGGCCCTTGAGCAGCTCGGTGAGAAAGAAGGTCTTGAAGAAGTTTTGGATTGCGGTCATGGTTCGTCCGCCCCCTTATTTCCAGATATTCAACGGCGACATGATCCAGAAGCCGACCACCACGACCCAGATCACAGTAACGGGCAGGAACACCTTCCAGCCCAGACGCATGATCTGGTCATAGCGGTAGCGCGGGAACGTCGCGCGCGCCCAGATGAATACCGACAGCAGGAAGAAGACTTTCAGCAGCAGCCAGAAAATGCCCGGGATGAACGACAGGAACTCGAACGGTGCGCTCCAGCCGCCCAGGAACAGGACCGACGCCAGCGCCGAGATCACGATCATGTTGATGTACTCGGCGAGGAAGAACAGCGCGAACGCCATACCCGAGTAGTCGATCATGTGGCCCGCGACGATTTCCGATTCGCCTTCCACCACGTCGAACGGGTGGCGGTTCGTTTCGGCGATGCCCGAAATGAAGTACACGACGAACGACGGCAGCAGCGGCAGCCAGTTCCACGACAGGAACGTGATGCCGTGGCCGGCGAAGAAACCGCGCATCTGCGAGCCGACGATGTCCGACAGGTTCATCGTGCCCGCCGTCATCATCACGACCACGAGCGCGAAACCCATCGAGATTTCGTACGACACCATCTGCGCCGCCGCGCGCATTGCGCCAAGGAACGCGTACTTCGAGTTCGACGCCCAGCCGGCGAGAATCACGCCATAGACACCGATCGACGAAATCGAGATCGCGTACAGCAGGCCCGCGTTGATGTCGCCGAGCACGGCGCCCGCCTGGAAAGGAATCACCGCCCAGACCGCGAACGCGGGGACCACCACCATCACCGGGGCGATCATGTAGGTCCAGCGGCTTGCCTGGGTCGGCTGAATGACTTCCTTCAGCAGCAGCTTCAGCACGTCGGCGATCGGTTGCAGCAGACCCGCGGGGCCGACGCGGTTCGGCCCGAGACGCACGTGCATCCAGCCGATCAGCTTACGCTCCCACAGAATCAGATACGCCACGCACAGCAGGATCGCGACGGCCACCACCAGAATGCGCACCAGCGCCCACACCGTGGGCCACGCGACGCCGAGAAGCTGGCTGCCGCCGGCGTTGATCGAATCGAACAAGGTCATTTACGCCTTCTCCACCACCAGTTCACCGAACAGGCTGCCCAGCGCTGCACCGGCAGGCGTAGCCGCCGACACGCGGACGACCGTCTCCGCAAGATTCGCATCACGCACGGCCGGCACCTGCACCGAGCGATCGCCCTGACGAACGCGCACCGCGTCGCCTTCCTTCAAACCCAGCTTGTCGAACAGCGCAGCCGGCAGGCCGACGGTGTTGGCTGCGCGCGCAGCCGCCGTCAGATGCAGCGATTGTGCGCGGCGCACGAGTTGATCGGCGTGGTAGATCGGCACATCGGCGACGCGCTCGAAGGAGCCGTTCGCTGCCTTCGTGCCGTTGCCGCGCGCGACGGCAAACGACGTCTTGTTCGACAGACGCGGCGTCAGGTCCCCATCGCCCAGTGCGGCAACCCGCACGTCTTCTGCCGTGTCGTAGTCGAAACCCTGTGCGCCGAGCAGATTGCCCAGCACGCGCAGCACCTTCCATGCGGGACGCGTGTCGCCGAGCGGACGCACGACGCCGTTGAACATCTGCACCGTGCCTTCCGCGTTGACGAACGTACCGGCCGTTTCCGTGAACGGCGCGATCGGCAGCAGGACATCGGCGTATTCGGCGCCCGTCTGGAACGGCGACAGCACGACGACCATATCCGCCTGGTTCAGCGCGGCAAGCGCTTGTGCCGGATTGGCCGTGTCGAATTCAGGTTCGAGGTTCAGCAGCACGTAACCCTTGCGCGGCTGCTCGAATGCTTCGCGTGCGTTCAGGCCGCCCTCGCCCGGCAATGCGCCGACGAGGTGTCCGCCAACCGTGTTCGCTGCTTCCGTCAGGAAGCCCAGCGTTGCGCCCGTCGCTTCGGCGATCCATTGTGCCGCGGCGTGAATGCGCGCGAACTCCGGATGCTGGACGGCACCGTTACCGAGCAGCACAACGCGGACTTCGCCGGCACCCAGCGATGCCGCCGTCTGCTTTGCTGCGTCCGTTGCCTGCACGCCCGCGAACGCTTCCGGCAGCGCGACGCCCTTCGCTTCCGACACGGCCGCCGCGATACCCGCGAGCTCGTCGAGCCATGCCGACGGCGCCGCCGCGATGCGCGCGGCTTGCGGAATCAGCGCGTCGTCGCGCGTGGCCTGCAGCAGCATGATCGCCGCGCCGGCCTTGGCCGCCTGGCGCAGACGCGCGGCAAACAGTGGATGATCGCGGCGCAGCGACGAGCCGATCACCAGCGCGCTGTCGACCATCGACAGATTGGCGATCGACGTACCCAGCCACGGCGTGCCGCTCACGCCCGCCGAGAAGTCCGTCTGACGCAGACGGAAATCGACGTTCGGCGTACCGAAGGCTTGCGCGATCTGCTTGAGCAAGAACAGTTCTTCGACCGTGCTGTGTGCGCTGCCGAGCGTGGCGATTGCGTCCGCGCCATGGTCGGCCTTGATGCCGTTCAGGCCCTTGACGACATATTCGAGCGCCGTCTGCCAGTCCGTCTCGATCCACTGGCCGCCTTGCTTGAGCATCGGCCGGGTCAGACGTTCGGGGCTGTTCAGGCCTTCATACGAGAAGCGGTCCTTGTCCGAAATCCAGCACTCGTTGATGGCTTCGTTTTCGAACGGCAGAACGCGCATCACGCGGTTGTTCTTGACTTGCACGACGAGGTTCGCGCCGACGGAATCATGGGGGCTCACCGACTTGCGACGCGACAGTTCCCACGTGCGCGCACTGTAACGGAACGGCTTGCTCGTCAGCGCGCCGACCGGGCACAGATCGATCATGTTGCCCGACAGCTCGGAGTCCACCGTCTTGCCCACGAACGAGGTGATTTCCGAATGCTCGCCGCGGCCCAGCATGCCAAGCTCCATTACGCCGGCGATTTCTTCGCCGAAGCGCACGCAGCGCGTGCAATGGATGCAGCGCGACATCTCTTCCATCGAGATCAGCGGGCCGACGTTCTTGTGGAACACCACGCGCTTTTCTTCGCTATAGCGCGATGCCGACTTGCCATAGCCGACGGCCAGATCCTGCAGCTGGCATTCGCCGCCCTGGTCGCAGATCGGGCAATCGAGCGGATGGTTGATCAGCAGGAACTCCATCACGGACTGCTGGCCCTTGATCGCCTTCTCCGACTTCGTGCGCACGATCATGCCCGCCGACACCGGCGTCGCGCATGCAGGCACGGCCTTCGGCATCTTCTCGACGTCGACGAGACACATCCGGCAATTGGCCGCAATGGACAGCTTCTTGTGATAGCAGAAATGCGGAATATACGTATCGACCTTATGCGCAGCCTGAATGATCATGCTGCCTTCGGGCACGTCTACTTTCTTGCCGTCTATTTCAAGTTCAACCATGATGGTCAATCTTCCTTAACCTGTTACCGCTCAATCGTTCGCCCGCTCGCCGCTTCGCAGCGCAAAGCGGCGGCTCCCGCGTTTGATCCTGGCTCGCGTTGGCCTTGTTATGCGGCGACCGTTTCCGAGGCCGCCGTCGCGCCGGCATGACCGCCGACGACGCAACGCTTGTTGGCGACGTGATACTCGAATTCGTCCCAGTAGTGCTTGAGCATGCCCCGCACCGGCATCGCGGCCGCATCGCCGAGCGCGCAGATCGTGCGGCCCATGATGTTTTCGGCAACCGAGTTCAGCAGGTCCAGGTCTTCCTTGCGGCCCAGACCGTGCTCGATACGATGCACGACGCGATACAGCCAGCCCGTGCCTTCGCGGCACGGCGTGCACTGACCGCACGACTCTTCGTAATAGAAGTACGACAGGCGCAACAGCGAGCGCACCATGCAGCGCGTCTCGTCCATCACGATGACGGCGCCCGAGCCGAGCATCGAGCCCTGCTTGGCGATCGAGTCGTAATCCATGTCGGTTTGCATCATCAGTTCGCCCGGAATCACGGGCGCCGATGAACCGCCAGGAATCACGGCCTTGATCTTCTTGCCGCCGCGCATGCCGCCCGCGAGGTCCAGCAGCGTCGCGAACGGCGTGCCGAGCGGAACTTCGTAGTTGCCCGGACGCTCGACGTCGCCCGACACCGAGAAGATCTTCGTGCCGCCGTTGTTCGGCTTACCCATTTCGAGGTAAGTCTGCGGCCCGACGGCCAGCAGGAACGGCACGGCTGCGAACGTTTCCGTGTTGTTGATCGTGGTCGGCTTGCCATACACGCCGAAGCTCGCCGGGAAAGGCGGCTTGAAGCGCGGCTGGCCCTTCTTGCCTTCCAGCGACTCGAGCAGCGCCGTTTCTTCGCCGCAAATGTACGCGCCGTAACCGTGGTGCGCATGCAGCTGGAACGAGAAGCCCGAGCCCATGATGTTGTCGCCGAGGAAGCCCGCCGCGCGTGCTTCTTCGAGCGCTTCTTCGAAGCGTCGATAGACCTCGAAGATTTCGCCGTGAATGTAGTTGTAGCCGACCGTGATGCCCATTGCATACGCGCCGATGGCCATGCCTTCGATCAGCGAATGCGGATTCCAGCGCAGGATGTCGCGGTCCTTGAACGTGCCCGGCTCGCCTTCATCCGAGTTGCAGACGAGGTATTTCTGCCCCGGAAACTGGCGCGGCATGAAGCTCCACTTCAGGCCGGTCGGGAAGCCCGCACCACCGCGGCCGCGCAGACCCGATGCCTTCACGTCGGCGATCACCTGTTCGGGGGGAATCTTTTCTTCCAGAATACGGCGCAGCTGCTTGTAGCCACCGCGCTCGACGTAATCCTGAAGATGCCAGTTGTCGCCGTTCAGGCCGGCGAGAATCAGCGGTTTGATGTGACGATCGTGTAAAGACGTCATTTCGAAAGTTCCTCGAGCAGCTGATCGATCTTCTCGCGGCTCATGAAGCTGCACATACGATGGTTGTTCACGAGCAGCACCGGTGCGTCACCGCAAGAGCCCATGCATTCGCCCTCTTTGAGGGTGAACTTGCCGTCCGCGGTGGTTTCGCCGAAGTCGATTCCGAGCTTCTGCTTCAGATATTCGGCAGCGCTGTCCGAACCGCCATCGGGACCGAGCTGGCACGGCAGGTTCGTGCAGAGCGTGATCTTGTATTTGCCGACGGGCTTCGTCTCGTACATCGTGTAGAAGGTCGCAACCTCCTGCACGGCGACGGCCGGCATGCCGAGATAATCCGCGACGAACTGCATCAGTTCGGGCGACAGCCAGCCAAGCTCTTCCTGGCCGACCGCCAGCGCCGACATCACGGCGGACTGTTTCTGATCGGCGGGATACTTCGCGATCGCACGATCGATTTCTTTCAGGCCTTCAGCTGAGATCATTTTCAGACACGACTCTTTCAATTCCTACCGAACGAAAACCTGTCGCGCGCTGCATGTTGCGACAGACCCGGCGTTCCTATGCTTGACGCGCGCCCCATTTCTCATGCGTTATCGGCTGCGCGGGCGCGCGCCTTGATGAATTTCGCTTGTGGAAATCGTCTAGCGATCCACTTCACCGAACACGATGTCCTGCGTGCCGATGATCGTCACGGCGTCGGCGATCATGTGGCCGCGCGCCATTTCGTCGAGCGCGGACAGATGCGCATAGCCCGGCGCGCGAATCTTGAGGCGATACGGCTTGTTCGCGCCGTCGGACACGAGGTAAATGCCGAACTCGCCCTTCGGGTGCTCGACAGCCGCGTACGCTTCGCCTTCCGGCACGTGGAAGCCTTCCGTGAAGAGCTTGAAGTGGTGAATCAGCTCTTCCATGTTCGACTTCATGCCGACGCGCGACGGCGGCGCAACCTTGTGATTGTCCGTCATCACGGGGCCAGGATTCTTGCGCAGCCATTCAATGCACTGTTTCGCAATGCGCGTGGATTGACGCATTTCCTCGACGCGCACCAGATAGCGGTCGTAGCAATCGCCGTTCACGCCAACGGGAATGTCGAAGTCGAGCTGGTCGTACACCTCGTACGGCTGCTTCTTGCGCAGATCCCACTCGATGCCCGAGCCGCGCAGCATCGCGCCCGTCAGGCCGAGCTGCATGGCGCGCTCCGGACTCACGACGCCGATACCCACGAGGCGCTGCTTCCAGATGCGGTTGTCGGTGAGCAGCGTTTCGTACTCGTCGACACAGCCGGGGAAACGATTGAAGAAGTCTTCAATGAAGTCGAGCAGCGAACCCTGACGGTTCTCGTTCATCTTCGACAGGGCCTTCGCGTTGCGAATCTTCGAAACCTTGTACTGCGGCATCGCGTCCGGCAGATCGCGATAAACGCCGCCCGGACGATAGTACGCAGCGTGCATCCGGGCGCCGGACACTGCTTCATACACGTCCATCAGATCTTCGCGCTCACGGAACGCATACAGAAACACGGCCATTGCGCCGACGTCCAGCGCGTGCGCGCCGATCCACATCAGGTGGTTCAGCACACGCGTGACTTCGTCGAACAGCACGCGGATGTACTTCGCGCGGATGGGCACGTCGATGCCGAGCAGCTTTTCGATGGCCAGCACATAGCCGTGCTCGTTGACCATCATCGACACGTAGTCGAGACGGTCCATGTACGGCACCGACTGGATGAACGTCTTGTTTTCCGCGAGCTTTTCGGTCGCGCGGTGCAGCAGGCCGATGTGCGGATCGGCGCGCTGGATCACTTCGCCGTCGAGTTCGAGCACGAGGCGCAGCACGCCGTGCGCTGCCGGGTGCTGCGGGCCGAAGTTGAGCGTGTAGTTCTTGATCTCTGCCATGGCGTTCTCTTAGTGTTTCAGGCCGCCATAGCGATCCTCGCGGATCACGCGCGGCGTGATTTCCCGAGGCTCGATCGTCACCGGCTGATAGACGACGCGCTTTTCTTCCGGGTCGTAACGCATTTCGACGTAGCCGGAGACAGGAAAATCCTTGCGGAACGGGTGACCGATGAAACCGTAATCGGTCAGGATGCGGCGCAGGTCCGGGTGACCTTCGAAGACGATGCCGTACAGGTCGAATGCTTCGCGCTCGTACCAGTTTGCCGAATTCCAGATGTCGACGACGGATGCGACGAGCGGCACGTCGTCGTCCGGTGCGAACACGCGCACGCGCAGACGCCAGTTGTTCGAGATGGACAGCAGATGCAGGACGGCGGCAAAACGCGGACCTTCGTAAGCGCCTTCACCGTATGTCTGATAGTCGACGCCGCACAGGTCGATCAGTTGCTCGAAGCGCAGCGTTGCGTCGTCGCGCAGGCGCCTGGCCACTTCGAGGTAATCGCCCGCCTTCACGACGATGGTCAACTCACCGATGGACTCGGTGATGCTTGCCAGGCGGCCGCCAAAGGCCGCCTCGAGGTTCGCTTTGAGGGTCTCGAGTTTGCTTGCCATATTGTGGGGAGGCTTGAGCCTTATTGACGGGCGATGGTATTGGTGCGGCGAATCTTGGCCTGCAGCTGGATCACGCCGTACACCAGCGCTTCAGCCGTGGGCGGACAACCCGGCACGTACACGTCGACGGGCACGATGCGATCGCAGCCGCGCACCACTGAATACGAATAGTGGTAGTAACCGCCGCCGTTCGCGCACGAACCCATCGAGATCACCCAGCGCGGCTCAGCCATCTGGTCGTAGACCTTGCGCAGCGCAGGCGCCATCTTGTTGCACAGCGTGCCGGCAACGATCATCACGTCCGACTGACGCGGACTCGGACGAAACACGACGCCGAAACGGTCGAGGTCATAACGGGCAGCGCCCGCATGCATCATCTCAACCGCGCAACACGCGAGACCAAACGTCATCGGCCACAAAGAACCGGTACGCGTCCAGTTGATCAGCTTGTCAGCCGTCGTGGTGACAAACCCTTCCTTCAAGACCCCTTCGATACTCATTTGTTTTCCACTCCAGACGGGCGGCGAGCCATCGCCACCCATGCACACCGGCGATTAACCCGTCATTCCCAGTCAAGACCACCTTTCTTCCAGATATAGGCGAAGCCCAGCAGGAATTCGAGCAGAAAAATCATCATCGAGATGAAACCGGGCCAGCCGATGTCGCGCAGAGCAACGCCCCACGGAAACAGGAATGCCGTTTCAAGGTCGAAAATGATGAAGAGAATGGCAACCAGGTAGTAGCGCACGTCGAACTTCATGCGCGCATCTTCGAATGCTTCGAAGCCGCACTCGTACGGTGCGTTTTTTTCGGTGTCCGGTCGATTCGGACCGAGGATCTTGCCGATACTGACCAGTGCTACGCCTAAACCGGTGCCCACGAGGAGGAACAGCAATACGGGGAAATAGGCTGCGAGGTTCAAAGCTATCCTCAATCGGTTGGTTCTGAGTAACGTCAGGAGACGTGAACTATTTCGAACAACCCCTGACGCGAAACACTTCGGGATGCTTGATGTTGAAAGCCCACAGCAAACACTACCCCAGAAGTGAAAATGCCAGCCGAAGCTGAAGCAAGCGGCTGGCATTAGATAACATTGGTGCCGACGGCGAGACTCGAACTCGCACAGCTTTCGCCACTACCCCCTCAAGATAGCGTGTCTACCAATTTCACCACGTCGGCACTGTCTGCAATCCGGGAAAACAACTTGTAAAACCCGCGAATCGCTTCAAGACTTGAATTGTAACCCGGCTACGCAGTTTGTTCAACGCACAAACGCGTTTTCTTCGAAAATTTATTTCGGCACATCTTGGCCTGGCGCAGAAGCTGCAGATGCAGCGACTGCGACCGACGCATTAGCGGGTGCCGACGCAGCGGGAGCCACCGAGGCCGCCACGGGTGCCGATGCGGGCATATTGCCGAGCACGCCTGCCGAAGGTTTCGAATGATAAGCGCCGAGATACGTCAGTGCCAACGTGGTCACGAAGAACACTGCCGCCAGTATCGCAGTGGTACGTGACAGGAAATTAGCAGAACCCGTCGCGCCGAAGAGACTGCCCGACGCGCCGCTACCGAAAGCCGCGCCCATGTCGGCGCCCTTGCCGTGTTGCAGCAGCACGAGGCCGATGACGCCAAGCGCCGACAGCAACTGCACGACAATGATCAACGTTTTCAAATACAGCATCACACTCACCTGAGTCTTTATTTAACCGCACAGCACGACATGCTGCACGCAATGGGTCACCTCGCCCGGGCAACCTGCCGGATGCATCAGCGCGCGGCCGTTGCCGCGACAGCTGCAGTGCAGATTGCCAGGAAATCCTTGCCCTTCAACGACGCGCCGCCGATCAGTCCGCCGTCGATATCCGGCTGGCTGAACAGGTCTTCCGCGTTGTCCGGCTTCACGCTGCCGCCATACAGCAACGGCACGTCGGCGGCATCGCCGCCCTTTGCTGCCAGACGCGAACGCAAAAACGCGTGCACGTCCTGCGCCTGCTGCGCCGTTGCGCTCCTGCCCGTGCCGATTGCCCACACAGGCTCATAAGCGACGACGATGCGAGCCACTTCTTCCACAGACAGCTTCGCGAGCACGGCATCGAGCTGCTCGCCCACGATCTGCTCCGTATTGCCGGCATCGCGCTGTTCGAGCGTTTCACCGACGCAGACGATCGGCGTCAAACCCGCCGCGAGCGCGCGCTGCGCCTTCACGCCGACTGTGTCGGCGCCCTCGCAATGATACGCACGACGCTCCGAATGCCCGACGATCGCGTACGACGCACCAAACTCCACGGCCATTCCGGCCGCCACCTCGCCGGTATAGGCGCCTTGCTCGTGCGCGGAAATGTCCTGCACGCCCCACGCGACGCGGCCGCCCTCGAGCAGCGTTTGCGCCTGCGCCAGATAGGGGCACGGCACGCACACGCCGACTCGCACATCGTCTGGAAGATCTTCGGCGCCGCGCGATATTGCCTGCAGCAGCACGCGGTTTTCGGCCAGCCGACCGTGCATCTTCCAGTTACCGACTACCAGTTTTGCTCGTTGTTTCGCCATCGTCTCGCTCGTTTTATCGTGGTGCGGGTTGTGAACGCTTTCGCTTCGTCGGCGCTCGCCACCCGGTCCGCATGCAAAAACCATGCGGAACGCGCAAAACACGCGATTTTACTGTGTGCTGACAGACTGGGTCAAACTCAATTAAACGAGCGCTGTCAAGCACCCGCGCCCCAATTGAGCACGATCTTGCCGACGTGCGTGCTGCTTTCCATCAGCTCGTGCGCCTGCGCGGCCTGCGCGGCCGGAAACACCTTGTAGATCACCGGCTTGATCGTGCCGTCTTCGAGGTGCGGCCACACATGCTCCTTGAGCTGCGCGGCGATTTTCGCCTTGAACTCGACAGGACGCGGACGCAGCGTCGAGCCCGTGACCGTCAGCCGGCGGCGAAGAACCTCGTTCAGATTCACCTCCGCCTTCGCGCCGCCGAGCAACGCGATGATCACGAGCCGTCCGCCGTCTGCGAGCGCCTTCAGCTCGCGCGGCACATAGCTGCCCGCGACCATGTCGAGGATCACGTCGACGCCGCGGTCGTTGGTCAGCGACTTGATCACTTCGACGAAATCTTCCGTCTTGTAGTTAATCGCGCGCTCCGCACCGAGCGCCTCGCATGCGCGGCACTTTTCATCCGTGCCCGCCGTCGCGAACACGCGAAAGCCGAGCGCATGCGCAATCTGGATCGCCGTCACGCCGATGCCGCTCGAGCCGCCCTGTACCAGAAACGTCTCGTTCTCGCCGCCCTCGCCCTTGCCGAGCATCGCACGGTCAAAAACATTGCTCCAGACGGTGAAGAACGTCTCGGGCAACGCCGCCGCTTCGATATCGGAGAAACCCTTCGGCACGGGCAGGCATTGCAGCAACGGCACGGCGGCGTATTCGGCATAGCCGCCGCCCGCCATCAGCGCACACACGCGATCGCCGATCTTCAGACCGAACGGATTGCGCTTCTCGTCGATATTTCCACCGACGATTTCGCCCGCCACTTCGAGCCCCGGCAGATCCGACGCGCCCGGCGGCGGCGCGTAACCGCCCTTGCGCTGAAACACGTCCGGGCGGTTTACGCCCGAAGCGGACACCTTGATCAGCACTTCGCCCGCCTTCGGCTCGGGCGCCGGCCGCTCGGCGAGTTTCAAGACTTCCGGCGCACCGAATTCGGTGATTTCGATTGCGTTCATCGTCGTCTCTCCCCAGGTCTGGATTGCACTGCATGCCGGTCGCGAAAACCCGTTCGCACTGCAATCCACCCTACATGAAAAACGGCCGGCGCGCTTTCACGCTGCCGGCCGTCTGGCTTTCACCGCATTATTGCTGCGGCGTCGGTTCCGATTGCGCTGCTTCGTTCAGCAGCGCTTTCGCCGACAGACGCACACGACCTTTCTCGTCCGTCTGGATGACCTTGACCTTCACTTGCTGGCCTTCCTTCAGGTAATCGTTGATGTCCTTGATGCGCTCGTTGGCGATTTCCGAAATGTGCAGCAGACCATCCTTGCCCGGCAGCAGGTTCACGATGGCGCCGAAATCCAGCAGCTTGAGAATCGTGCCTTCGTAGACCTGACCCACTTCGACTTCCGCCGTGATGTTTTCGATGCGCTTCTTCGCTTCGGCCATGCCTTCGCTGCTCGTGCTCGCGATCGTGACGACGCCGTCGTCGGAAATATCGATCGTCGTGCCCGTTTCTTCCGTCAGCGCGCGGATGACAGAGCCACCCTTGCCGATCACGTCGCGGATCTTTTCCGGATTGATCTTGATCGTGATCATGCGCGGCGCGTAGGCCGACAACTCCGTGTTCACACCCGACACCGCCGAGGTCATCTTGCCGAGGATGTGCATGCGGCCTTCCTTGGCCTGCGCGAGCGCGACCTGCATGATTTCCTTTGTGATGCCCTGGATCTTGATGTCCATCTGCAGCGCCGTCACGCCAGCTTCCGTGCCCGCCACCTTGAAGTCCATGTCGCCGAGGTGGTCTTCGTCGCCGAGGATGTCGGTCAGCACGGCGAACTTGTTGCCTTCGAGGATCAGGCCCATCGCGATGCCCGCAACGTGCGCCTTCATCGGCACGCCGGCGTCCATCAGCGCGAGACAGCCGCCGCACACCGATGCCATCGACGACGAACCGTTCGATTCCGTGATTTCCGACACGACGCGGATCGAGTAGCCGAATTCTTCGGCGCTCGGCAGGCACGCGACCAGCGCGCGCTTGGCGAGGCGACCGTGGCCGATTTCGCGGCGCTTCGGCGAGCCGACGCGGCCCGTTTCGCCCGTCGCGAACGGGGGCATGTTGTAGTGGAGCATGAAGCGGTCGCGGTACTCGCCTTCGAGCGCGTCGATGATCTGCTCATCGCCCTTCGTGCCCAGCGTGGCCACCACCAGCGCCTGCGTCTCGCCGCGCGTGAACAGCGCCGAGCCGTGCGTGCGCGGCAGGACGCCCGTGCGGATTTCGATCGGGCGAACGGTGCGCGTGTCGCGGCCGTCGATACGCGGCTCGCCGTTCAGGATCTGCGAACGGACGATCTTCGCTTCGATGTCGAACAGCACGTTGCCCACTGACGCCTTGTCGGCCGCCACCGTGCCCGCTGCCGCTGCTTCTTCTTCGAGCTTGGCTTGCGTGGCTGCGTAGACTTCCTTCAGCTTTGTCGAGCGAGCCTGCTTGTCACGCGTCTGATACGCCGACAGCAGTTCGTTGTAGGCGATTTCGTTGACGCGCGAGATCAGCGCTTCGTTCTTCGGCGCCGGCTGCCAGTCCCACTCGGGCTTGCCGCCTTCGCGAACCAGTTCGTGGATCGCGTCGATGGCCGTTTGCATCTGCTCGTGGCCGAACACGACGGCGCCCAGCATCACGTCTTCCGGCAGCTGGTCAGCTTCGGACTCGACCATCAGCACCGCGCGCTCCGTACCGGCAACGACGAGGTCCAGACGCGATTCCTTGGTTTGCGAACGGGTCGGGTTCAGCACGTACTCGTTGTTGATGTACGCGACGCGCGCGGCACCGACGGGGCCGTTGAACGGCAGGCCCGAAATGGCCAGCGCAGCCGACGCGCCGATCAGCGCGGGGATGTCGGCGGGCACTTCCGGGTTGATCGACATCACGTGGATGACGACCTGCACTTCGTTGTAGAAGCCTTCCGGGAACAGCGGACGCAGCGGGCGGTCGATCAGGCGCGAAATCAGCGTTTCGCCTTCTGACGGACGGCCTTCGCGGCGAAAGAAGCCGCCCGGAATCTTGCCTGCCGAGTAGGTCTTTTCGATGTAGTCGACGGTCAGCGGGAAAAAGTCCTGGCCCGGCTTCGCCGTCTTCGCACCGACCACAGTGGCCAGCACGACGGTGTCTTCGACGTCGACGAGCACGGCACCGCTCGCCTGGCGGGCGATTTCGCCCGTTTCCATGCGAACCGTATGCTGGCCCCACTTGAACTCTTTGACGACCTTGTTAAACAGAGACATTTGTCCTCCTTGATCTTTTAGTCATGCCGCGCGAACCGCGCGCGGCACCGTCAGGACCGAAGCCTTTTGGGTAGAGGAGTGTTATGCCATTCCAGAGAATCGCGTGGATGCACTCATTGCATTCAACTGCACGCGAACCGCTGGAATGACACAGCGCCCTACCCTGAAGCCCGGCTTTATTTCGTTTTGCCCGCGGCGCGGACCGCACGCCGGACGGGCGATCCAACGGCAAACTTCACATGAAGCGGACCGTTGAAAAACAAAATGCCTGTATCAGCGAAACTGACACAGGCATCTTGCTGACAGAAAGTCCGATGCGCCGGATTACTTACGCAGACCCAGCTTCTCGATCAAAGCGCGGTAACGATCAGCGTCCTTGCCCTTCAGGTAGTCGAGCAGCTTGCGACGGCGGCTCACCATGCGCAGCAGACCGCGGCGGCTGTGGTGGTCCTTCGTGTGGGCCTTGAAGTGGACCGTCAGTTCGTTGATGCGCGTGGTCAGCAGGGCGACCTGAACTTCGGGGGAGCCAGTGTCGTTTGCGCCACGTGCGAATTGCGCGACGACGTCGGATTTCTTGATTTCTGCTACGGACATGTTGATTTCCTTTGAATCACAGGCGGTCACGGAAGAAAGGCCGTGCCGTGGGTTACAACAAAACGAGTCGCGTATTGTAGCACAGCCCTGGCGCCCGGCGAACCTTGCCCGAAGCTTGCCGTCTGGCAGCCGTCCGCCCCGTTGCAAGGCGCGTCCGCTCAGGGTCCGCTCAGGGTCCGCTTAGGGTCGCCTCATCCGGCAGGTCGTGGCGGGGACGGTGCGCTCGGGCGGCAACGCCAGCACCGTTCTGAAACCGTAGCCAGAGCCCTCGTTATCGAAATGGACGCCTGGCGTGCCCGCCTTGTCCATCTCCATCACATAAAGGGGCTGGATCAACTGATGATCGTCGGCGCGCATCCACGAGGCGTGAAAGCCGCCCTCGTCGTATTTCATGCCTTCGAGCGCCTTCGCCACCTTGTCGGGCTGCGCGCTGCCCGAGCGCGTCATCGCTGCCGCCAGCATCTCGATCATCAACGGCATGCGCAGGACCGGGTAGTCGTCCTGTGCGGCGGGGAAACGCCGCCGGAACGACGCATACCACGCGTCCGACGCCGCCCCGCCCGCATTCGGATGCCAGTCGGCGACGGCGATCACGCGCCTGACGCCCGCGTCGCCGAGCGCCGCCGGCGCCCCGAGGCTGTTGCCATAGAACGTGTAGAACTTCGTATCGAGGCCCTGCTCACGCGCGGCCTTCACGAGCAGCGTCAGGTCGTTGCCCCAGTTGCCCGTGATCACGGCATCGGCGCCGCTCGCGCGGATCTTCGCGATGTACGGCGCGAAATCCTTTACACGTCCGATGGGATGAAACTCGTCGCCGACCACGGCGACATCCGGCCGCTTCGACGCGAGCGCCGCACGCGCCAGCGTGCTCACGTCGTGTCCGAAGCTGTAGTCCTGATTCAGCAGATAAACCTTCTTCACCGACCTGTCGCGCTGGATCACGTCGGCGAGTGCGTCCATCCGCATGCCCGCGTGCGCGTCGAACCGGAAGTGCCAGAAGCTGCAGTTCGCGTTGGTGAGCGCGGGATCATCGGCGGAATAGTTGAGGAACAGCTCGCGATTGTCCGGCTCGCGCGTGTTCTGTCGCTCGATCGCGGCCAGAAGCGCCGCCGCGACGGCCGAGCTGTTGCCTTGCGCGATGAAGCCGATATGCCCGTCGGCGGCGGCGCGCAGCTGCACGAGCGCTTCTTCCGCGCTGCCCTTGCTGTCGAGCACGACCAGCTCGAGCGGATGCGCGCCGTCCGCGAGCTTCACGCCGCCGCGCGCGTTCACCGTTTCGACGCCGAAGCGCAGATTCCGCTCGACGGCCGCGCCCGCGTTCGCAAATGGACCGGACATGCCTTCGATCATCGCGATGCGGATCGGCGCTCCCGATGGCGCGCCTTGCGCGAACGCAGCCGCTGCGGGAATGCCTGCTGCCGCCAGCGTCATCGCTGTCGCGATCGCCTTCACTACCGTCTTCAGTACCGCCTTCGCCCGCTTTGCTTTCATTCGTGCGTCTCTTTGTCGACCGAAGCGCGGATCATAGGACGACGCCCGCCCGCGAGGCAAGCGACGAACCGGCAAGCCGCGAGCGAAAGCCCGTGCCGTCGCGCGAAACGCCCGACAATCTTTTGGATCGACGCGTGTCAAAATAGCGGTCAGGACAATAACAACCCACCTATCGAACACCACGGAGGTGTCATGTTCAACCGACTTCCATCCGCGCGCGCGGCTCGTGCCGGACAGGCGAAGGCTGGAGCGAAAGCAGGCTCGCGCGCGGCGCGCGGCACGCTGGCTGCGTTCGCCTGCGCACTGCTGCTCGGCGGATGCGCGCAGCCCTGGCAGAACTATCAGGCGGGCGCGGATCAGTCGACCATCGTCGCGCGCCTCGGTCCGCCGCGCGAAGTCTACGATCTGCCGAACGGCGGCAGGCGCCTGATGTGGCCGACGCAGCCGATGGGCGAGTTCACCACGGCCGCCGACATCGACGCCTCCGGCAAGATCGTGAACGTGCGCCAGGTGCTCCAGCCGAACGAGTTCTATCGCGCGGAGATCGGTAAATGGACCCGCGACGACGTGCTGGTCAACTTCGGGCGTCCCGTCGAAACCAATTATTTCCCGCTGATGAAGCGCGAAGTCTGGACCTATCGCTACCTGGAAGACAACGTCTGGTACATGATGTACAGCTTTTATTTCGACGACCAGGGCATCTTGCGGCTGACGCAAAAGACGCCCGATCCGCTGCATGATCCCGACCGGCGCAGTCTGTTCTGAGCCGCGATCCGCGGCGCTGCGCCGGGTGCAAAAGCCGCCTTCGAAGGCGGCTTTTTTCATCGCGCGACGCCAGTAAAAAACCCCGCCGCAGCGGACCGCCATGCGGGGGTTTTTTCATGGGCGCCCCACGGTGCCGCAAGCGCGCATCAGATGTCCGCGCGCTGCGGATTGAGCTTGTCGTGACCGGCATACAGACGGTTCAGCGCCGAGATATACGCCTTCGCCGAAGCCGCGACGATATCCGGATCGGTGCCCACGCCATTGACGATGCGCCCCGCCTTCGACAGACGGACGGTCACTTCGCCCTGCGCCTGCGTGCCCGTCGTGATCGCGTTCACCGAGTAAAGCAGCAGTTCCGAGCCGCTGCCCACTTCGGTTTCGATGGCGTTGAGCGTCGCGTCGACGGGACCGTTGCCGTTCGCCTCGCCGATCACTTCCTTGCCCTCGACCGAGAACACGATGCGCGCGTGCGGCCGCTCGCCCGTTTCCGAGTGCTGCGACAGCGACACGAACTTGTAGTGCTCTTTCTCCTGCGCTTCGATCGATTCTTCCGTGACGATCGCGATGATGTCCTCGTCGAAGATTTCGGCCTTGCGGTCAGCGAGTTCCTTGAAACGCTGGAACGCAAGATTCAGTTCGCTTTCGCTGTCGAGCGTGATGCCCAGTTCCTGCAGACGCTGCTTGAATGCGTTGCGGCCGGAGAGCTTGCCGAGCACGATCTTGTTCGCCGTCCAGCCCACATCTTCGGCGCGCATGATTTCGTAGGTGTCGCGCGCTTTCAGCACGCCGTCCTGGTGGATGCCCGACGCGTGCGCGAACGCGTTCGCGCCGACCACCGCCTTGTTCGGCTGCACGACGAAACCGGTGATCTGCGACACGAGCTTCGAAGCGGGCACGATCTGCGTCGTATCGATGCCCAGATCAAGGCCGAAGTAATCCTTGCGCGTGCGCACGGCCATCACGATTTCTTCGAGCGATGTGTTGCCCGCGCGCTCGCCGAGACCGTTGATCGTGCATTCCACCTGACGCGCACCGCCGATCTGCACGCCCGCCAGCGAATTCGCGACGGCCATGCCGAGGTCGTTATGGCAGTGCACCGAGAACACCGCCTTGTCCGAGTTCGGGATGCGCTCGCGCAGCGTCTTCACGAGGTTGCCGTACAGTTCCGGCACGCCATAGCCGACGGTATCGGCGATGTTGATGGTCGTCGCGCCTTCCGCAATCACGGCTTCGAGCACGCGGCACAGGAAGTCCATGTCCGAGCGGCTGCCATCTTCCGGCGAGAACTCGACGTCGTTCGTGAACTTGCGCGCGAAACGCACGGCGAGCTTCGCCTGCTCGAACACCTGCTCCGGCGTCATGCGCAGCTTCTTCTCCATATGCAGCGGCGAGGTGGCGATGAACGTGTGGATGCGGAAGTGGTCGGCGGGCTTCAAGGCATCGGCGGCACGCTGGATGTCCTTGTCGTTCGCGCGTGCGAGCGAGCAGATCGTGCTTTCCTTGATCATGCCGGCGATCGTGTGGATCGCATCGAAGTCGCCATTCGAGCTGGCCGCGAAGCCTGCTTCGATCACGTCGACTTTCATTCGCTCGAGCTGCTTGGCGATGCGGATTTTTTCTTCCTTCGTCATCGACGCACCGGGCGATTGTTCGCCGTCACGCAACGTCGTGTCGAAAATGATGAGCTTGTCTGCCATCTCGGGTCTCCAGGGGGATTCGGTCAGTTTGAATTGGAAAACGGAATTCGAGTGTTTGCGCCGCGACCGCTGGCGACGCTAGACAACGAACGAGGCAGACGGAGGGCGAAAACGATCAGCGCGGCAGGCGCGCTAGCGCTAGCGAGCTTAGTAGCACGCCGGCTTGAAGAGACAGGAAGGGGAACTTGGAAAGTGCCATGCCAGCGACTATAGCGGCAATCCCGAAAACACGCAATTGACGCTAACCAGGACGGCGATAGTATTTTGCCGAGACAGCGCCCCGCCCGGTGCAGCAAGAAAACGGCAGCTTTACAAGCTGCCGTTTTCACTCGACGCCGTCAAGCCGGCGCGTCAACCTGGCCGCTGCGACGAGCGCGCCGGATTGCCCATGCCGCGTACCACGCGATACGCCCAGAACACATAGCCCGACAGACCGTACAGCACGAACAGGCCGAACAGCATCAGCGGCGGGTCCGACGACACCAGCACGAACGCGACGACCACCAGCAGGATTGCCGCGAACGGCACGCGATGCCGCACGTCGAGCGCCTTGCCGCTGTAGAACGGCGCATTCGACACCATTGTCACGCCCGCATAGATGGTCAGCGCGAACGCGACCCACGGCAGCCAGACGAGCTTCAGCGGCACGCGGTTATCCGTTGCGAGCCAGACGAAGCCCGCGATCAGCGCCGCCGCGGCCGGGCTCGGCATGCCCTGGAAGAAGCGCTTGTCGACCACGCCGATGTTCGTGTTGAAGCGCGCGAGGCGCAGCGCCGCGCCCGAGCAATAGACGAATGCCGCCAGCCAGCCCCACCGGCCCAGATCCTTCAGAATCCATTCGTACATCACGAGCGCAGGCGCGACGCCGAACGACACCATGTCAGACAAACTGTCGAACTGCTCGCCGAATGCGCTCTGGGTATGCGTCATGCGCGCGACGCGGCCGTCCATGCCGTCGAGCACCATCGCGACAAAAATGGCGATCGCGGCGACCTCGAAGCGCACGTTCATCGCCTGCACGACGGCGAAGAAGCCGCAAAAGAGGGCAGCCGTCGTGAACGCATTGGGCAGCAGATAGATGCCGCGCTTGCGCAAAAACTGCTGGCGCGCGGCGCGCCGGCTGTCGATCACGGATTCCGCGACCACGGGCGGCTTGTTGCGCCGAAACGGGCGCGGCTGCGGCGCACCGCTGCTGCGAGGACGACGCGGTTTGAATGCGGCCATCGAACCCTCCCTGTGCCGCTTTACAGTTCGGCCAGAATCGTGGACGACGCCGACACCTTCTCGCCGATCGACACGCGCGGCCGGCTGCCCACGGGCAGATACACGTCGACGCGCGAACCGAAGCGGATGAAGCCATAGCGCTGGCCGCGCGTGAGCGGCTCGCCTGCGCGGACGTAGCACAAAATGCGCCGCGCGATCAGCCCGGCAATCTGCACCGACGTCACCGTCGCGCCGCTCGCCGTTTCGATGACGATCGCGTTACGCTCGTTCTCCGTCGACGCTTTATCGACAGCCGCGTTCAGATACGCGCCCGGAAAATATTCGACCTTCGAAATCGCGCCATCCACCGGCGAGCGCTGCGAATGCACGTTGAACACGTTCATGAACACGCTGATCTTCAGCGCTTCGCGGTTCGCATACGGATCGTGCGCGGTTTCGACGGCGACGATGCGGCCGTCGGCGGGGCACAGCACGGCGTTGGCCTGCGCCGGAATGGGACGCGCGGGGTCGCGGAAGAACTGCACGACGAAGATGAGCAACAGCCAGAAAATCCAGGCAATGCCGAACCCTGCAATGACGTGGATCAACAGCGCAACGACGGCTGCGATCGCGATGAACGGCCAGCCTTCGCGCGCGATGATCGGATGGGGGTAATTCATAAAGTTGGGTTCAGTCTTTTAAAAACCGTAGGATAGCAAAAGCCGTCCAGGGTTCAGCACACCTGGACGGCTTTTTGATGCTTCCGGCGCATTTCGTGCGCCGGAGTGCGAGAAACAGGCAGATTAGTTCTTCGACTGATCGACCAGCTTGTTCTTCGCGATCCAAGGCATCATCGCGCGCAGCTTCGAGCCGACCTGCTCGATCTGGTGCTCAGCCGTGATACGGCGGCGCGATTGCAGCGTCGGAGCGCCGGCGCGGTTTTCGATGATGAAGCTCTTCGCGTACTCGCCCGTCTGGATGTCCTTCAGGACTTCTTTCATCACCTTCTTCGTTTCAGCCGTGATGATGCGCGGGCCCGTCACGTACTCGCCGTACTCGGCGTTGTTCGAGATCGAGTAGTTCATGTTCGCGATGCCGCCTTCGTAGATCAGGTCGACGATCAGCTTCAGTTCGTGCAGGCATTCGAAGTACGCCATTTCCGGCGCGTAGCCTGCCTCGACCAGCGTTTCGAAACCGGCCTTGATCAGGTCGACGGTACCGCCGCACAGAACAGCCTGTTCACCGAACAGGTCGGTTTCCGTTTCTTCGCGGAAGTTCGTTTCGATGATGCCGGCACGGCCGCCGCCGTTGGCCGCTGCGTACGACAGCGCGATGTCGCGCGCTGCGCCCGACTTGTCCTGCGCAACCGCGATCAGGTGCGGCACACCGCCGCCCTGCGAGTACGTGCCGCGCACCGTGTGGCCCGGCGCCTTCGGCGCGATCATGATGACGTCCAGATCCGCGCGCGGGATCACCTGGCCGTAGTGCACGTTGAAGCCGTGCGCGAATGCGAGCGCCGCGCCCTGCTTGGCGTTGGCGTGCACTTCCTTCGCGTAGACCTCGGCGATCTGCTCGTCGGGCAGCAGCATCATCACCACGTCTGCGCCCTTCACGGCTTCCGCCACTTCCTTCACCGTCAGACCTGCGTTCTCAGCCTTGCTCCACGATGCGCCGCCCTTGCGCAGACCGACCGTGACGTTCACGCCGCTTTCCTTCAGGTTCAGCGCGTGCGCATGGCCTTGCGAGCCATAACCGATGATGGTGACCTGCTTGCCTTTGATGAGGGAGAGGTCGGCGTCCTTGTCGTAGAAAACTTTCATGTCTGTTCCTTGGCGATATTCAGAGAAATGCTGCGTGTGTTGTAGCTTGCGGCCGGGCGCCTGATGCAACGCCCGGCATGGATCGAACCGGCGTCATCAAACCTTCAGGATACGCTCGCCGCGCCCGATGCCCGAACCGCCCGTGCGGACCGTTTCGAGAATCGCGGTGGCGTCGAGCCCTTCGATGAAGGCGTCGAGCTTCTCGCTCGCGCCCGTCAGTTCGATCGTGTAGGTCTTTTCGGTGACGTCGATGATGCGGCCGCGGAAAATATCCGACATCCGCTTCATCTCCTCACGTTCCTTGCCGACCGCCCTCACCTTGATCAGCATCAGCTCGCGCTCGATGTGGGCGCCCTCGGTCAGGTCGACCACTTTCACCACCTCGATCAGGCGGTTCAGATGCTTCGTGATCTGTTCGATCACGTCGTCCGAGCCAATGGAAACGATGGTCATGCGCGACAGCGAACGGTCTTCGGTCGGCGCCACCGTCAAGGTTTCGATGTTGTAGCCGCGTGCGGAAAAGAGGCCGACCACGCGCGACAGCGCGCCCGGTTCGTTTTCCAGCAAAACGGAAATGATGTGTCTCATGTTCGCTTCTTCCAGATGTCGATGTATGCGATGCGTGCGATCCGCCCCGCTGCGTCCGCGCTCGCCTTTTGTGAAGACGTGCATGACGCAGCCGGCGCGAGAAGGCGCTCGTTATAGATCTTCCGACCCGAGGAGCATCTCCGTGATGCCCTTGCCGGCCTGAACCATCGGCCAGACGTTTTCGGTCGGATCGGTCTGGAAGTCGAGAAACACCGTGCGATCTTTCAGGCGCAGTGCTTCTTTCAGCGCCGGCTCCACGTCAGCGGTCTTTTCGATCCGCATGCCGACGTGGCCGTACGCTTCGGCGAGCTTCACGAAGTCGGGCAGCGCATCCATGTACGAATGCGAATAGCGCTTGCTGTATTCGATCTGCTGCCACTGGCGCACCATGCCCAGATAGCGGTTGTTGAGCGAAATGATCTTGACGGGCGTGTCGTACTGCTTGCAGGTGGATAGCTCCTGAATACACATCTGGATCGAGCCTTCGCCCGTGATACAGAGCACGTCGTCGTCCGGGTGCGCCATCTTCACGCCCATCGCCGCCGGCAGGCCGAAGCCCATCGTGCCGAGACCACCGGAGTTGATCCAGCGGCGCGGCTTGTTGAAGCGATAGAACTGCGCGGCCCACATCTGGTGCTGGCCGACGTCGGAACACACGAACGCATTGCCGTCCGTCAGTTCCCACGCCTTTTCCACCACGTACTGCGGCTTGATGATGTCGCTTTCGCGGTTGAACTTCAGGCAGTCTTTCGCGCGCCAGCCTTCGATGTCCTTCCACCAGTCGGCGAGCGCCGCGGTGTCCGGGCCATGCTCGGCCGTCTGCAGCTGCTCGATCAGTTCCTTCAGCACTTCCTTCACGTCGCCGACGATCGGGATATCGACCTTGACGCGCTTCGAGATCGACGACGGGTCGATATCGATATGAATGATCTTGCGCGGACGCGATGAGAAGTGCGCCGGGTCGCCGATCACGCGGTCGTCGAAACGCGCGCCGATCGCGATCAGCACGTCGCAGTGCTGCATCGCCATGTTGGCTTCGTACGTGCCGTGCATGCCGAGCATGCCGAGGAATTTCTTGTCGCTCGCGCGGTAGCCGCCCAGACCCATCAGTGTGTTCGTGACGGGATAGCCGAGCAGATCGGCGAACTGGTTCAGTTCGCGCGACGCATCCGCGAGGATGATGCCGCCGCCCGTGTAAATGTACGGGCGCCTGGCCGACAGCAGCAGCGCCACGGCCTTGCGGATCTGGCCCGAATGGCCCTTCGTGACGGGGTTGTACGAGCGCAGCGACACGCTCTTCAACGGTTCGTACTGGCACGGCGCCTTCGACACGTCTTTCGGGATGTCGATCAGCACCGGGCCGGGACGGCCGGTTCGGGCGATATAGAAAGCTTTCTTGACGGTGGCGGCGAGATCGCGCACGTCCTTCACGAGGAAGTTGTGCTTCACGCAGGGACGCGTGATGCCGACGGTGTCGCACTCCTGGAACGCATCCTGGCCGATCGCGGCAGTCGGCACCTGGCCGCTGATGATGACCATCGGGATCGAGTCCATATAGGCCGTCGCGATGCCCGTCACCGCGTTGGTGACGCCGGGACCGGAGGTCACGAGGCACACGCCGACCTTGCCGGTCGAGCGCGCGTAGGCGTCGGCGGCGTGAACCGCGGCCTGCTCGTGGCGCACGAGGATGTGCTGGAATTTGTCCTGCTTGTACAGCTCGTCGTAGATGTAGAGTACCGAGCCGCCGGGATAGCCCCAGACGAACTCGACGTCTTCGTCGGCCAGTGCCTTCATGAGCACGGTGGCGCCGATAGAGTCAGCTGCGTGATGGGGTGTGGTATCCGACGTGGAGAATTCCGCGCTGGGCATATTCATCGTTCACCTTTCGAATTTTCGGCAAAAAATTGATCGGGTGCTCTCTGCCGGGCTTGTGGCTCGGGTTCAAGCGGCGCGTCCAGTTTGACAGGAAGGCTTCTTGGGCCAACCTCAAATGAGACAAGTCACTTATGTTGCGAACCGTAGACGATATCTACGATAAGCTCGATGGTCAAGCAAATATTTCCATGAGCGACGCCGGCCACCGTCGCATGTTCCACTTCTGACCGCCCAATGCGCGTGGCATGAGCCGCGACTGAAGGGAAAATGCAAGCCACAAGCTCGCCGCGTTTTTCCCCGGCTGGCGAGAAAGTTTGTTAGCATCCGCGAGTTTTACGACATTTTTCGACCGATTCCGCGCACACTCGCTGCGCCGACCCCCAACGGATGGCATCAGACAAGGAACTCGCCGATTTTCTGGCGGGCGTCGAAAGGCGCGCGTTCAAGCAGACGGTCTACGCCGTGCGGGACGACGATGCGTCGCTCGACATCGTGCAGGACGCGATGATCAAGCTCGCCGAAAAATACGGCGACCGTCCTGCGGCTGAGCTGCCGCTTTTGTTTCAGCGTATTCTCCAGAATGCGATGCACGACTATTTCCGTCGGCAAAAAGTGCGCAATACTTGGGTCACGCTGTTTTCGTCGCTGGGCAATGCCGACGACGAAGACTTCGACCCGCTGGAGACGTTTGAAAGCCAGGCTGGCTCGACGGGCGCGGAAAGCAGCGAGCAGCAGCTCGAGCGCGAACAGGTCCTGCAGCTGATCGACGAAGAAATCCAAAAATTACCGGCACGTCAACGGGAGGCGTTTCTGATGCGTTACTGGGAAGATATGGATGTCGCTGAGACTGCCGCCGCGATGGGCTGCTCGGAGGGCAGCGTGAAAACGCACTGCTCGCGAGCCACGCACACGCTGGCGCACGCGCTCAAGGCCAAAGGAATCACGCTATGAGCTCCGCTCTCGAAACAAAAGAACTCGAGTTTGCGCAGCAGCTTCGCCGTGCGCTAGACGAAAACGCTGCCCGCATTCCACCCGCTACGACCGACCGGCTCGCCGCCGCGCGCCGTGCCGCGCTCGCCCGCAAGAAGCCTGAACCCGTGACGGCGCCTGCTTTCACGCCCGTCTTCGTCGCCGCGGGCACGCTCGCGCACGCGCCGCAGCCGGACAGCCCGCGCCGTCTGCCGCGTCTGCGCAAGCTCGCGCTTGCGTGGCCCGTGCTTGCGCTCGTCATCGGCCTGGCCGGCATTGCGTGGTGGGAAGACCATCAGCGCACGGCGGAACTCGCCGACATCGATGCCGCCATGCTGAGCGACGATCTGCCGCTCAATGCCTATCTCGATCACGGGTTCAACGCGTATCTCACGCGCAACCACTGAGCGGGGAGAATCGACGGGTGAGTTACAAGCGCGGCCTTGCCGTTGTGTCCGGATGCGTGATCGCAGCGTTGGTGTCATTCGCCGCCACCTATCCGCGCTTCTATCCGACGCTCGCTCCCGTTTCCGCACCCGCCGGCGGTGGCGGCGGTAGCGCGCCCGCGAAGGCGGCCGCGCCGGCGCTGACCGTCGAACTGCCGGGCCTGCCCATTTCGACCAGCCCGCTCGCGTGGTCGAAGCTGACCAACGCCGAGCACGTCGCGCTCGCGCCGTTCGAGTCGCAATGGGACAGCTTCAGCGACGAACGCAAGCGCAAGTGGCTCAAGATCGCCGCGCGCTATCCGAAGATGACGCCCGAGGCGCAAAAGCGGCTGCACGAGCGCATGACGGAGTGGGTCCACATGACGCCCGAACAGCGGCGCGTCGCGCGTGAAAACTATCAGGTGTCGAAGGAACTGCCGCGCGAGGCGCGTCAGAACGCGTGGAAGGCGTACCAGCTGCTGCCCGAAGAACAGAAGCAGAAACTCGCCGCGAGCGAGCACAAGCGCCGGCCGACCGTCGTCAGCGCGCCGCCCACGGGCAAGACGGAGATCAAGGACATCAACCGTCTGGTGAACGGCAAGGACAAGCTTGCAAGCGTGCCCGTGCCGCCCGCGACGGCGGGCGCATCGGCCGGTGTCGCGGCGCCCGCGCCTGGCGCGCCCGCCATTCCCGCTGTCGGCAGCTTCGTTCCAGCGACGCCGACGCCCGTTGCGCCTTCCGAAGCACCGTCGATCTTCAACGGCTCATAATGTCCCGCGAGCCCGCGCCGCGGGCTCATCAACGGCAACCGAGGCTCAGCCCGTGTCCACTTCCGTCGACTCCGCCGCCCAGCCGTCCCACCCCGAATCCGCGCATCCGCGCGTCGGCCCGCCCAGCCTGCGCCGGCGTCTCGCGACGCTGATGTACGAAGGCGTGCTGCTGTTCGGCGTCGTGTTCCTCGCTGGCTACCTGTTCAGCACGCTCACGCAGCAGCGCAACGGGCTCGTGCATCACAACTGGCTTGCCGCGTGGGTCGGCCTCGTGGTCGGCGTGTATTTCGTGTGGTTCTGGACGCACGGCGGCCAAACCCTGCCGATGAAAACCTGGCGGCTGCGACTGGTGGCTGCGAGAGATGGCGGGCGGGTATCGGTGGCGCGCGCCGCGTTGCGGTACGTGCTTTCCTGGCTGTGGTTTCTGCCGCCGCTTGCATTGCATCCTTTGCTGCGGCTTACCGTGCCGCAGACACTCGTTGTCGCTGGTATCTGGTTCGTTTTTTATGCTGGTCTAGGGCGTATTGGGGCCGGGCGACAGTTCCTGCACGATCGACTCGGGGGGACGAAGATCGTCGCAGTCGAGAGGTGAACTTTTTTGTTTGTCTGCGACGCTGTTTTTCTGGCATTCGCGATGTGGTTTTTGGTTTGGCGGCGCCGGTTTGGTTTTTTGGGTTTCCGCTGGCATCCGCGTGGCGCCTAGGCGGCGCGAGCGTTGCCCCTGTGCGGGGCATTTCTACTGTTGCATAGAGTTGCTTAGCGTGTCATACGGAAAGTGTCCTCTATGTGTCCTAGGCTCCCCTGTGCGACGGTCGATCAACGACCCAAAGAGAAGGCAAAAAAACGGCACGCGTCACCATCAATCGCGATTACCTGCTGACCATCAAGAGTAACGGCAAGTCGCGCTACATTCCCGACGAAAAACTGCGCGGATTCTGCATGGCCTACATAGCTTTCGACGGTTTGCGCCTCGACGATCAATGATGCCTCGGAATATTGTCTGGTCGTCGATTTCGGGACGGCTCCATGCCGTCCCGCTTTTTCGTCGGTTAGAACTGCGCTGTCGCTTGCACGCCGACCGTCACGCTTGACGTGGGAAACCCGGCCGGGTTGTAGACAGGCATTCCCACGAACAGGTCATACATGAACCCTGCATATTTTCCCGGCATGCCACCGCGAATGCCAACGACGGCGCCCGCGAGTTGAGTGCCGAGCAAAGTCGCCGTGTCCGGCCCGAATACACGCCCGTAGTCGATTCCTGCATACAGCGTCTGTCCCGTCTGGAAGATGGGCCACTGCAATTCATTGCGCCAGTAGAAGCCTTTCTCCGCGCCAAGCATCGTTTCGCCGTCGAAGCCGCGCACCGTGTAGCGGCTGCCGATGGTCAGGTCGTCGATGAAGAACAGCGTGTCGTTCGTGAACTGAGCGTGAACGGTCGACACGTAACGGAAGTTCTGCGTCGCAATGGCGAACGGCACCGACAGGTTCGCGTCGAGTACCACCATCTTGTAGAGATAGGTCGGCAGAGGCTTGCCGTCCTGGCTCGGGCCGTATAGACCGGGATCGGGATCGCCCGTCGCGCCGAGGCCGCGAATGCCCTGACGGTAGGCGAGCGTGCCGTCGAACTGCGACGCGCCGAAGTAATGGCGGTCGGTCAGACCCGTCTCGATGAACGTGTTGTTGCGGTCCTGAATCGGAATGCTCGTGCTTTCGAGGAGGCTCTCGCCGAAGCGCTTCGATATCTGCACATAGGCGCCGAGCACGTCGGCCTGGTTGCGCGAGAGCACACGCGACAGTCGGAACGCGGTCGTCTGTGCGTTGCCGCTCGACACAAACGTCTGGTTCACGCCTGCAAGTGGCTGATAGTAGGTGTTCGTATTGCCCGACAGCGTTGCCGTCCAGTAGCCGAAGGGTATGGAGTACGAACCGTTGAACCCGTGCGAACCAAGCGTTTTGTTGCCAAACGACAGATCCTGATTCGCGCCGAGCGCAAGCACGTCGTTCAGCCCGAGCGGATTGTCGACGCCAAGGCTCACGTTGCCTTGCCACTTGCCTGTTGCCTTCGTGCCCGAGTTGTCGACGGACGCAACGAAACTCCAGGGCTTCGAACGCTTCACATTCAGCACGACATCGCTCTCGCCAGGTGCTTCGGCAGGCTCGATCTTCATGTCGACGTCCTGTGATGCGACGCGTTTCATCTGCTCCAGACCCTGTTCGAGGTCGCGCAGGTTCAGCACGTCACCATCGCGCGCAGGAAACGCTGACTTCCATGTGCCGCGCGTGTCGGGATCGGTAAAGCGCACATGACGCACGAGACCCGGCACGAGCGACACCTTGAGCGTGCCCGCCGACAAGTCCTGTTCAGGCAACAGCACGCGCGTCGTCACATAGCCGCGCGACAGTATGGTCTGCTGCAAGCCTTTCATGAGTATGTCGAGTCCGGCTTTGCCCATGCACTCGCCCCGGTAGTGATCGAGCCATTCGCGCGCAAACCAGAACGGATCGAGCGGCAGATTTGATGCGCCGTTCCTGCGCGCGATGTCGGGCAGTGTCGCCGGTACGTCGAGCGCGAATGTGTCGATGCGGAAGCACGGCGATTCGTGAGGAAGGTCAGGATATGCCCCGGCCTTCGGCACGGTCGAGCGCACGGAAGGTGCGTTGACGGTCTGCTCGCGCTGCTGCGCGTCGCGCTGTTGCTGTAACTGCTGGTTCTGTTCTGCGTTCGCGCGTGCGGCGGCTGCCGCGTCTGCCAGTGACGGCGCGCGTTGTGCGGACGCGAGTGTGACCAGGGCTGTGAGCGGCAAAGCCGCCAGCCTCTTGCTGATTTTCATGCGTTGTTTTTCCCTGATTACTTCGTCGCGCCTTTGCGTTTCAGGAAGAGAACATACAAAGACCTGATCGCCTCAAAAGCGAGCACGAAGGCGAACACGATCTGAAAAACGATCAGAATCGCCCTGTGACGCTCGGTTTGCTGCATCGACATCGGACTCAGGCTTGTATGAACTGAAAGCCAGGCGACGATGTCGGGAAGGAATTTCATGCCAAGATAAACGAGCGTGATGCCAACCACCCGTGTAAGAGTTCCTTGCCAGCCGCCGTCAAGGACTAGTCGATCAACTTTGTAGCTAGTCATTGATTGCGCCGCTTCCGTATCAGCAACCGCACAACGTTGACGACTTCAACGAAAAGACCTACGCAGATCATCACGATAGCTGCTTGGCGAACCAGTAATTCCTTGCTCTCGGTAATTACAATAGTGCGACCCGACGTCCACTGCTCCGCCCAATTTGCCAGGAAGACGGCGTTAAAAACGAGAGCAAAAAATATCAGTTCACATACCACCCTCGACACGATGCCTATCCAGCCATCCGAAGTGAGCCACCGATCAATAGTGTTGTTCATTTTTTGAGTTTGCTTGCGTCTTGGCTAGGCACGAATGAGCTAATCCCACCCGTAAATGCGCCTGCGGCAGTACCGATGTTGGCAGGAAGCGTGCTCCTGCCTCCTTGAAGGATCGCGGGAATACTAGGATTCATGTTGTTCGGAAATACGATCGACGGCAGTGAGATACCGGCCACCTTGCTGATCCCAAGTCCAACAGGAAATGCGATGCCCGCGAAGCCCGCGCCAGCCGCAAACGCCAGGATTGTGCTGCTGTTCTCACCGTAATAGATGTTGTTAAATGTTGTCGTAGTAGCTGCGCCAGCACCACCCAAAAGCACATTCTCGATGAATCCAACGTTCGCACCAATTGGCCCGGTGATCGCACCGACCGTGGCGGCAAATGCAGACTGAGCAGCCCGTATCGAGCCAGATTGAGAATACTGTGCGGCAACGTCCATGCCACCACTCACCGTTCCTCCGATCGCGGCGGCAGCGGCAGTCCCGATTCCGGCTGCAATCGGTGCGCCTGGAATTGCTACTCCCGCAGTAGCGGCCGCAATTACACCACCGCCCATAAGGTTCCGGTTCGCTTGCTCCCGATTGACACTGTCCTGAACCTGCTGCCTAGAAGGCCGGTTCGGACCGACTCCGTTGGGGTAATACGCGGCATACATGCCAGCATTCGCTTTCTGGTCAGGCGTCGCGTAGAACATATAACCTGGACCACTATTGCCGTCTGCGGGCAACATGCCATGCGCTTGGTCCAGAAACGCGCTCGCGCTTGCGTTCCATGCACCGGGCGATCCGTTTTGCACCTGGCGGTTTGCCTGCGCGGTCAAGTCGCTGGTTGCCTGGTCAACACTAATACCTTGCTGCTTTGCGTAGGCGGCTGCGTTGTCCTTGATCCACTTTTGCTCAGTCGGATGCAACTGCCGGTTGTAGCGGTCAACGTCATACCCAGAGAACGCGCCCGCATTGCCTCCGACCGCCGCGCCCGCTCCAGTAGCAATCGCGTTCGCCACGATGTTGCCTAGTGCCTGATTCATATCCGCATTGCCGGTCGGATTCGATCCAGCAATCGCGCCACTCAATTCATTCAGCTTGCCCGCAGCAATCGACGCAATGCCCGCACCGGCCGCGCCGCCGAGCGCATTGCCTCCCGCGAGTCCCGTCACGATTGCCGCGCCCGCCGCCTGCATTTCCGCGCGCGCCGTGCCGCCTTCCTTCCATGCATCGATGCCAGCCTGATCACCCGCTGCCTGTGCTTCCTTGAGTTTCGAGTCTGCGTAATCACCCACGCGCCGCGAAACGGCTTCACCCGCCGCGCCCGCCGCCGCCATCATGTCGGCCTGCTTGTCCAGCAGGTTATTCACGTCAGGCAGTTTCGCGACGGTCCCGTTCGTATTCGACGTATCGCGATTCAGGCCCGCGACATCCTGCGTCTGATGCGCGTTGTCCGTCACGTTGATCGTGCCCGCGCTGATGCCGCTGCGCGTAATCGCACTATCGCTGCCGCTGTCGTTCTGGCTCAACATCGGTGCGCCGGCGCCCGCGTTCTTTCCGGAAGCGGGGCCGTGCGTCGAGTAGTTGGAACCACCGTCGCCCGTCGTGACGCCTCCGCTGAACCCGCCCGAATGCGCGTTGTAGCTGGACTGGTTCTGTATGTCGGAGTAGGTCAGCGTGCCCGTCGACAGGTTGTTCTTCGACGCGTCCGCATCGCTCGCGATGATCGCGCCTTTCAGGTCCGTATTGCCCTTGACGTTGATGTTGAATCCGCCGTCGCCCGCGTGAATGCCAGCCTGTTCGTTGACGCCCGCATAACTGCCGTTTGCGTTCGCGTTCGTATGGCTGAAGCTCGCGCTGCCACCGCCCTGACTGATGCTGAAGCCGCCGCCCATGCTTTCCTGATGGGCGCTGCTCGTCAGCGTGTCCTGCACGCTCGCGATGTTCAGGTTGCCGCCGATATCGGCATTCACCTGAGCCCCGTTCACATTCGCGCCGATGATGTTGGTATCGCCGCCCGAGATGATCGTCGCGGTATTCACGGCCGTGACGTGCGTATTGTTCTGCATCGTCGCGTCGCTGTTCGCGTTGCCCTTGGCCTTCGACGCCGAAGCGTCGACGCCGAACCCCTGCGTGCCATACGACACGCCGACGCTCGCGCTGCTCGACTGGTTTGTGCTGCGGGTCGAATCCGTATCGGTTGAATTGACGAGATTGACCTGGTTCTTCGCGGCGAGAATCACGTCGTTCGCATTCACGTCAGAACCTGCAATCGTGACGTTGCCGCTTCCGGCCGTGCCGCTCCCCGTCGCGACGAACGCCGCCGTGCCACCCGTCGTCACGCTCGAACCCGGGCTCGTCGTGCTGTCCTCGCTGAACGTAGTCTTGCTGTGACTGCTGCCGTAGCTGAGCTGGATCTTGGCTGACGGTGTCTGACTATTGGCAAGTTGGCCCATTGCCGCGCCCGCCGCGCCGATGGAGTCGAGCGCGCCGCTTGCCGCCGCCATGCCGTGCAGCGCTGCGGCGCGATCGTCCTGGCTCTTGCTCGCCGCGCGCGCCTGGTCGATGGTATTGCTGATCGCGTCGATGACGGGCGCCTTGATCGCCAGCGTGAAGCCGCTCTTGCTGACTTCCTGTGTCTCGTCGTGGTGGGCTGTGTTCGTGGCCGAGTCGATGGTGACGTTCGCGCCCGTGCCCGTCAGGTTCTTTGCCGCGATCAGGTCGCTGCCCGTGACATGCAGATCGGCGCCCGCCGTCAGGTTCACGTTGCCGCTCGTGCTGCCGATCATGCTCGCGTTATTCGTCACTGAACGGTCATTCGTCGTGTCCTTCGTGTCGACCGTGCCGTATGAAATGCCGATTCCCCCCGAACTGCCAAGACCCGATTTCGTGACCTGATGGAAGTGCCCGGAATCGCTCGTATCCTGCGATGTATTGACGGTCAGGTTGTTCGCCGCCGACAGGTTCACGTCGTTCGTCGCAGCGACCGTTGACCCGGTAATCGTCATGTCATGACCGGCCGCGCCTGTGACCGTGTCGCCCGACACCGTCGAACCGCTTGCGATCACCTGATGCGAACGGGTCGTGTCCGTGGTCTTCTCTTTCGACAGGAAACCCGAACTCTCGTTATGCGACCAGCTTTGCGAGTCATGCGTCTCGCTGACGCTGCCAATCGTCACGTCGCCTGTCGATACGAGTTTGACGCCGCCACCGCTCGCGTCGGTGGAAACGGTCGAGCCGAGCACGGACAGATTGCCGCTGCCGCCCTGACCGGCCGCAAGCGTCACGTTGCCGCCTGCGCTAACGTTCGAACCCCGTACCTGCTCGTCATAGGACGAGTTCGTCAGTTGGCTCTTGCTGTTGCTCATCGACTGTTCGTTACGGGTATGGACGTCCTTTGCCGCCGTGACTGTCAGGTTGCCACCCGCGATCATCGACGCGTCGCTGCCCGCGCGAACCGTGGCATCCGTCAGCGTCGTGTCGCGGCCCGATCCCGTTGTGACGCTACCGCCCGCGACGATGGCGCTCCCGACATTCTGCGTCTGACTGTCGTGACGGAAGTCCGCGCCCGCGTAACCGCTCGAATCCTTTGTTGTCGTCACTGCGACCGTCCCGACATTCAGATCGCGGCCCGCTGCGATGGCCGCGTCGCCGCCAGCCTGCACCTGTGCACCGTTGAGATTCACGTCGCGCCCCGCAATGACCGTCGCACTGTTCGTCGCGGAAATCGTGCCGACAGCATCGTCGCCCGTACCCGTGATGCTTCCCGCGTAATTGCGATCCGTGAAGGACTTCGAGACACCATACGTCTGCGTCTCGTTGATGACATCGCGGCCCGCCTGCACGACAACATCGTTGCCGTTGATGAGGCCACTGGTATTGCGCACGTCCTGAGCCGCAACGATAGCCGTCATGCCCTTGCTGCCGATGATGCCGCTGTTCGTGATGTTGTTGCCGATCACGGTCGTTGCGAGATTGCTCGCGACATGACCGCTGTTGTTCACGTCGCCGCTCGCGTTCAGGTTGACGTTGTTACCCGCGACGAGCGCGCCGCTACTCGCGAGGTCAACCGTGCCCGACTGCGCGAGATACACCTGGGGCACGAGCACGCTCTGGTGCGAGCCGTCCGGCAGTGTTACGTCCTGCGAGACGAGCCAGACCATGTCAGTCGTGAGTTGCGCCATCTGCGCAGCCGTCAGTGCAATGCCAGGCTCCAGCCCGAACGCCTTTGCATAGGTGACGCCGTTGTTCAACAGCGCCGCGTATTCGTCCAGGTTGTCAGTGAAGCCTGCGCGGAAGGTGCGGCCCGTCAGTTGCGTCACCTGGTTGCGGATCAGCGTTTCCTCATACAGTCCGTCGCCCAGGCGCTTTTCCACCGTCGACGGGTCGTAGCCCAGCTGCCTGAGCATGTAGTCGCTGGAAATGAAATTCGAATACTGCGTGAATCGCGGATCGGTCGCGACGAGGTACGCCGCACCGGGCGCGGTGTTGTACATGTACAGGCCGCTTACGGGGAGTTTCAGGTTCGGAATGCCGCCCGTTGCGCCGCCCAGCGTCTGTTTGCCCGTGCCGTCCGCGCCGGCGCCGCTCACGCCTGAACCGGCGACGGTCTGCCCCTGGCGGTTGACCGAGGTGATGCTGATCGCCGTTGCGTCGGTCTGCACATTGGCGTTCGACGACGCGATCGCGGGCAATGCATCGACGGTCGTGTTGTATTGCGAAATGCCGTCGTAGGTTCCATCGCTCCGGGGCTGCGTCGTGTCGCTGCTGCCGCCTGTTTTCTGGTGCCAGTAGAAGACCGACGTGGTATCGGTGACGACGGCCTGCTGGAGCACCGTGCCCGTATCGGTGACGCTGCCGCCGTCCGCACGGCGAACGAGGTCGCCGCCTGCCGCCATCGTCGACGACTGGTTGTTGATGCTGCCACCGTCTGCGTTGATGCGGATCGAGCCTTCTGCCTGGATCGTCGCGACGTTGCCCGCGTTGACAAGCTGGTCGGTCGTCGTGGTGGTCTGCGTCGAACGCGACTTCTCGACGTAGTCGTGATTGCCGATGTCCCAACGCACCTCTGCCTGGTCGGGGCGGATGTTCCTGTTCGGATCGAAGTCCGGCCAGAAGGTGATCGAGACCGTTCCGTCCGCGTTGTTCGTCAGACTGTGGTACCACTGCGTTGCATTGTTCGTGATGTCACGCGCAACAACGGTCGCGCCGGACTGGTAGCGGTCGTAAATCGGCTGCGTCAGTGAGAACGTCTGTGCGTTCGTGTCGAGATTCGTGACCTGCGACGCGGGAATCGTGACCGTGACGGGCTTCGCCAGCGCGTAAATGGTCTGGTCGGCCATTGCGCCCGCGCTCCAGTTCCATTGCGGGAAGTCCAGGCTGTGGTAATTGCCGAACACGCCTGCCGACAGGTCGTCACCGAAGCCCGCCGTCCAGAGCGTCAGCGTGGTCGTACCGGCATCCTGCGGCGTGCCCGCCTGCGTGACGACGCCTGTCCTGATGTTGTTGACCGTGTGCGCGGCGATGTCGATATCGCCGTCCGCCTGGATCGTCGCCGCGCTGTTCGTGAGCGTGCCCGTCTGGTTCGCGAGCATGCCCGAGGCATCGCGCGTGCCGTCCTTCGCAATCTCCAGACTGCCCGCGCTGTAGATGAGCGCGCCGTCCGCGTTGGTCACGGTGCTCTGTGCGTAGATATGCACGCTGTTCGCGCCCGCGATGGCGGCGGCGGCCCCCGTGTTCTGAACGTCCGTTGCGTTCACCGTGACGTCGTTGCCGATCACGGTTCCGGTGTTGGCGAGCGTCGCGCTGCTGGTCGTGACCGTGTCGCCTTCGATGCGTCCCGCGTTCGTCAGCGTGCCGGTCGCGTTGGCGGTGGTGTTCGACGAGTTGATGTCGGCGTTCGCCGCGTTCACGACGTTCGCGGCCGTGGCGGTGAGCGCGCCGCCTGCTGCAAGCGTGCCGATGTTGGTCAGCGTGCCCGTGGCGGTCACGCTCATGTCGCCGTCAGCGTGCAGGTTGTTCGCGGCGCCGCTCGTGTAGTCACCGTTGACGGCCAGCGACAGGTTGCATCCCGCGACCATGTCGCCATCGCCCGACACGATGCCGCTCGCCGATACGTCCCGGTTCGCGCGAATCGCGCCGCCTGCGTTCGAGAGCGACGCGACATTGACCGACACGTCCTGTCCGCCGAGGATCGAGCCGCCGTCGTTGATGACGGCCGCATTCGCCTGCTTCAGGTTCAGCGCCGTGCCGCCGTATAGCGTGCCGCCCGCATTGTTGACGCGCTGCGTGACGTTCAGGTTCGCCGCGCCGCCCGCGACGAGATTCGCGCCCGCGTCGTTCTCAAGCGTTTGTGCGTTCACGCTCACATCGCCATTGCCGCCGAGCGTGCCGCCCGTGTTGGTCACCGTCGATGCAGTCGCAGTCGTCGCGCCGTCGCCCGCATTGGTCAGCTTGCCGGTGCTGTTGTCGAGGCTCGCGGCGGTGACGCTGACTACGCCGTGCGCGCCGTTGGCTGACAATGTGCCGTGCGCGTTCGACAACGCGCCGCCCGCGCTCACGGTCAGATCGCCCGAGGTCTGCGCCGACCCGCCCGTGTTGTCGATGTCGCCCTGTGCAGAGAGGGTGAGGCCCGTGCCGCCCGAGAGCGTGCCGTCCGCGTTGCTGATCGCGCCCGTTGCGGTCGCGTTCAGCGTGCCGCCCGTCGCAATCGTGCCGTTATTGGTCAGCCCCCACGCAGCCAGGACCGCATTGCGCAGCGCATTGACCTGCCCCATGTTTGTGAACGTGTAGGCACTCGCGTTGACGTTGCCGTTGCCGCCGATCACGCCACCGATGCCGTTCAGCAGCGTGCCCGTCACGCCAAGGTTCAGGCCGTCGCCGTTCAGCGACAGGATCTGTCCGCCTGTGTTGTCGAGCGACGCCGCGCCGATGGTCGCACCGCCCGCCGCCTGGATGACGCCCTGACGGTTGCCGAGCGCGCCCGCCGTGGTCAGGCCGAGCGTCGAGCCGGACACGATCTGTCCGCCCGCATTCGAGACGTTCGCCGCCGACGCCTGAACGCTCGCGCCCGTCAGCTTGCCGCTGTCGTTGGTCAGCGTGCCCGCCGAACTGGCGTTAAGCGCGCTGCCCGCCGTGGTCGTCGCGCCCGCAAGATTGAGATCACCATTGGACGCGATGAGCGTCAGCGCGCCATTCGCTGAAGTGTTGCTGCCCGCGAGATTGACCGACGCGCCCTGAATGGTCGCATTTTCGCCGCCCTGGTTCTGGCCCGTCGCTGCGACTGCGCCCGTCGCCGTGATGGTCAGATCGCCCGAGTTCGCAATCGTGCCGTCGCGGTTGACGCCCGCGCCGAGCGTGCCCGTCGATGCGACGCTGGCGGCAGTGACGGCCGTGTTTTGCTGCGCGGCAAGCGTGCCCCTATTGGTGAGCGCGCCCGACGTGTTCGTGCTGACGCTTTGCTGCGCGTAGGTCGTGCCGCTGTTGTCGATGCCATCGCGCGCGCTCGCCGCGATGTTACCGCTAGCGTTCGTCTGTCCCGCGAGAACGAGCTTGCCCTGGGTCGTCAGGATCAGATCGCCCGCCTGCGCTGCGAGCACACCTTTGGTCGAGACACCGACGCCGTTTTCCGTACCCACCAGGAAAATGCGGTTGGCGTACATGCCGCCCAGGTTGCTCACGTCGATGGAGACACCGGGCGCAGGGCCGTCGCCCGCAATCGGCGTGGCAGCGAGCGAATCGTAATCCACGCTGTTCGTGCCCGTCACGACGTTCAGGTTCTTCGCGTAGATCGCGGCGTTCGCCTGGACAGCGCGCGCCAGCAGATCAACCTGATCGACATTCGACGCATTCAACCCCGCGCCGTCGACCGTGATCGTGCCGCCCGGAATGTTGAAGCCCGCGAGCGATCCGTCCGCGCGATAGTTCGGCGTGCCTGTCGCAAGCGTCGCCCTGGACGTATTGATGAACCCCGCTCCGTTGACATACATCCCGTTCGGATTCGCGATGACAACCTGCGCGCCCTGGCCCGCGACTTCGACATAACCGCGCAATTGCGACGGCGAACTGCTGTTGACCTGATTGACGACCACACGCGCGGCATCGTTCGGCCCGAAGTTTGGATTGCCGTTGATATAGCCCGCGAGTTGCGTGTTGACGATGGTCGGCGAGTTATTGAGGATCGCGCCGTTCTTCTGGACATCGAACTGGTTGTAGGTGTTCACCGACACGCCCGCACCGCCAGGCTTGTTGATGTTGACCTGTGGGATGCCGTTCGCCGTGGTGTTGATGCCAGGCGCATGCGCACCACCCGGAACGATTTGCGCGAACGAAAGCAGCGGCGCGACCGCGAGCAATAGCGGCGCGACAACGAAACGGCACAACGCATGGTTGGTCTCGCGCGCTACGGGAGCGCGGCCATTGGCGCGCGTCTCGCCCGTTGACTTGCCAGTTGACGCAGCGGTTTCCTCGACGGCCACGAGCATACCGCGCAACCGGCTGAACACCAGCCGGTAGGCCCTTTGATTCATTTTTGTTCGTCTTGCTTATTATCGAACCGGTAAACCTATCGCAAGCAGGTATGAACAACTGTTATCAAATATCAAGGAAGATTCAAAAGCAACGGGATCAGCGAAATCAGTCTTATCTGATTGCGGGCGAAAAAAAGCCCGCGTGGGAGCGGGCAAAAGCTACTTCCCCTGTTTTTCTGTGGGGAACAGCCAGACCTCATGTGCGCATCCGAGGTAGCTGCGCCAGAAGCGCTTTTAATCTAGGTGGCGCGTTGCCCGATGCGCCACCAGAACGCTCCCAAAAGCATTATTCCTGCCGCTTGAGTTGGAGCATCCTGAACGTTTCGCCCATGCCCGTGTGAAACACCGAGAACCACAGCCTCATGTCGTAGCGGCGCAACGGCTCGCGACCGGTCACGGCCGCAATCGCGCGCAGACAGGCGCGACGGGTTGCTTCGCTGTCGTCTGATCGCAGCAATGTTTCGCCTGGTTCGAGTCGTGCGACCTGCCACGCGAGCGACCCGGCCGCAAGTTCGCGGGTAAGTGGTGCGTCATGTCGGCGCGGGGGACCGTCGCGCGCAGGACCGTCGCGGGTGCCGTGGTTATGGCGCGCAACGTCCGTTCCCTTTGTTGCACTTGGTGTTTGAAACCGCCAGGCAAAAGAAAGCCGCTCACACCGAGCCGCTTGACACTTACCCACGGGCCCTCAACGTCCCCATACTTCTTTCGTTCGCGCTTCGCTCAATGTGCGCTGCCCGCGCATCTGCCAGCGCCGCACCTGCTTCATCCGCCCGCGGGATGCTTGCCACATCGGGTGTCCCGCGCCCCCATGCGGCAAACACTGTGTCGGCCATCGCACCGCACGGCACACCATCGCTGCGCGATGGCTTTCAGTTCGGGCACTGACCTCTGCGGCGAGACACCCTACACAGAGTTTGCCGCACGGGGGCATTACCCCTTCGATACGGCTCGCCGTGGTACGGATGCATGAAGCGGGTGACACGTTCAGCAGCATGTGGGCAACGGACCTGCAAGAGTGCGTTGCCGTTCGAAACACGGGGACGTCGAGGGCCCGTGGGTAAGTGTCAAGGATTGGCGGTGTTAGCCCGCTTTCTTTTGCCTACTTTTCTTTGCCGCTGCAAAGAAAAGTAGGTGCCGCCCCGCACAGGGGCAACGCCTGCGCCGCGAGGCGCTATCGCGGATGCCCGAGCAAAGGGCATGCACACACCGGCAACGCCTGCGCCGCGAGGCGCTATCGCGGATGCCCGCGCAAACCGCAAGCACACAACAAAACCGCCCGCGCCGCGTAGGCGCTATGGCGGATGCCCGCGCAAACGGCAAGCACAAAACAAAAACGCCCGCGCCGCCAAGGCGCCACGCGGATACCAGCACAAGAAATTTCGGCATTCGTAATAAGAACTTCTTGTGAATGTCACGGCTCCGTCATGCGGCGATGGCGCAATGCGGGTACTGCAACTCGACGCGCGAGCCATGGACAACAACACGTCCGCGACTTCCCTCTTCCGCCAGACTAGCCCGAGCGTCGATTCCGTCGCTTTCGGCCCCCGATCCTCCTCAGCCGGCCTGCCGCCGATCCCGCATCTGCCCGTCTCGCCTTCTCCCGAAAGCCATCACGACGACGATCACGATGACACACACCGTTACCGCACGATCTGGCTTTCCGACATTCACCTCGGCTCGGGTGGCTGCCAGGCGAACTACCTGCTCGACTTCCTGCGCCATAACGAGTCGGAATACCTGTACCTCGTCGGCGACATCATCGACGGCTGGCAGCTGAAGAAAGGCTGGTACTGGCCGCAGGGGCACAACGACGTCGTGCAGAAGATCCTGCGCAAGGCGCGCAAGGGCACCCAGGTCGTCTACATCCCCGGAAATCACGACGAGGGCGCGCGCCAGTTCTGCGATCTCGCGTTCGGCGACATCCACGTGCGCGGCGAAGCGTTCCACACGACGCTCTTGGGCAAGCGCCTGTGGATCGTGCACGGCGACCTGTTCGACGGCGTGATCCAGCACGCAAAGTGGCTCGCCTATCTCGGCGACACGCTGTACACGATGATTCTCGTGCTCAACCGCTGGTTCAACCGCATCCGCAGCAAGCTCGGCTTTCAGTACTGGTCGCTGTCGCAGTACCTGAAGCATCAGGTGAAGAACGCCGTCAACTTCATCTCCGCGTTCGAGACCGTAATGACGGACGAAGCGCGCCGCCGCGGCTGCGACGGCGTCGTGTGCGGGCACATCCATAAAGCCGAAATCCGCGAGATCGACGGCGTGCTCTATTGCAACGACGGCGACTGGGTCGAGAGTCTGTCGGCACTCGTCGAGACGTATGAAGGCGAACTGAAGGTCGTCTACTGGACCGTGATGCGCTCGCCGCAGGCGAACGCACAAAAGGCCCGGGCGACGGCCTGAACGCACACACACCACTACGAGAGGGCCATTCGTATGAAGATCATGATCGTCACCGATGCATGGGAACCGCAGGTCAACGGCGTCGTGCGCACGCTGAAGAACACGACGCGCGAACTGGCGGCGCTCGGCCACAAGGTCGAACTGCTGACGCCGCTAGAGTTCAAGACGATTCCGTGCCCGACGTACCCTGAGATTCGTCTGTCGCTGATGCCCAAGCGCCATCTGCGCAAGCGCATCGACGAGTTCCAGCCGGACGCGCTGCACATCGCGACGGAAGGCCCGCTTGGACTGGCCGCGCGCGCGTATGCGATCGAGCACAAGCTGCCGTTCACGACTGCGTATCACACGCGCTTTCCGGAGTACGTGCAGGCACGCTTCGGCATTCCGCTCGCGTGGACTTACCGCTTTCTGCACTGGTTCCACAAAGCGTCGCTGGCTGTGATGGCGCCGACGCCCGTCGTCAAGTCGGACCTCGAAAAGTTCGGCTTCACGAACGTCGTGCTGTGGACGCGCGGCGTCGATCTCGAGATCTTCCGGCAGATGGAATCGAAGGTCCTCAACACCGCGCGGCCGATTTTTCTGTATGTTGGACGCGTTGCCGTCGAGAAGAACGTCGAAGCGTTTCTCAAGCTCGATCTGCCCGGCTCGAAGTGGGTTTGCGGAGAGGGCCCGGCGCTTGCCGAACTGAAGTCGCGCTATCCCGCCGCCAACTACCTGGGCGTGCTGACGCAGGCCGAGCTTGCGAAGGTCTACGCGGCTGCCGATGTCTTCGTGTTCCCGAGCAAGACCGACACGTTCGGCCTCGTGCTGCTCGAAGCGCTCGCTTGCGGCACGCCCGTCGCCGCGTACCCGGTGACGGGCCCGATCGACGTGCTCGGCGACGGCGGCGCGGGCGCGATGCACGACGACCTGCGCGAAGCGTGCCTGCAGGCGCTGAAAATCGATCGCAATCATGCGCGAGCGTGGGCCGAGCGTTTCTCGTGGACGGCCGCCTCCGAGCAGTTCGCCGCACATCTGAAGCCCCTGCCGCGCTCCAGTTATCGCGAGGAACGCGCCGCCGTCTGATTCGCCGCCCGCGCGAGCGCGCACTCAATTCTCGCCACGCCCATGCAAACGAGACAATCGAACGCATTGCGCACGCCGCAGGAATCGCGGCGCGAGGCCGCCACCCTCGCGCCGGACGCCGATCCGAATGTCGAACCGTTCGACGACCTGCACGACACGCATGACGACGGCGCGCCGCGAGCGCGTTATGCTGGACGGTCCAGACCTGCTCCCACATCCTTCTCCGCCATGTCATCCACGACGCGCGCGACGGCGCGCCAAGGCTCCGCGCCTGCCGAAGAGGACACCCTGATTGACGCACACGAGCGCTCGCAAGCCGACGCGAGCGCGGCGCCATCCGAGCGCCCTGAGCCCCTGGGTCCCGACGATCCCCTCGCGCCGCTGCCGTTTAACCCGTACAAGGGCAATCGCGGCGTGACGCGCGCGTGGCACGCGATGAAAAACTCATTGGCGGGATTTCGCGTTGCGATTCGTGAAGAGAGCGCGTTTCGGCAGGAGTTGACGCTCGCCGCGATTCTTGTACCGTGCGGGCTTCTCGTGCCCGTCGAGCCTGTGTCGCGCGTGTTGCTGCTTGGGTCCGTGTTTCTCGTGCTGATCGTCGAGTTGCTCAATTCGAGCGTCGAGGCGGCGATCGACCGGATTTCGCTTGAGCGGCACGAGTTGTCGCGGCGCGCAAAGGATCTCGGCAGTGCTGCCGTGATGGTCGCGCTGTTTATCTGTGTGATGACCTGGGCGTTGCTGGTGGGGCCGCTCGTTGTGCGGTGGGTTCGGGGTTTGATGTAGGTTTTGGTTGTAGGTTTTTGCTTGCCTCCGCGATAGCGCCTTCGTGGCGCGGGCGATGCCGGTGTGTGTTTGCCTTTTGCGCGGGCATCCGCTTTTTGTCTCTGGTTTGTTGGCGTTGCCCTGTGCGGGGCGGCACCCGCGCCGCGAACGCGCAACGCGGATGCCCGCGCAAAGGGCAAACACACCGGCTGCGCCTGCACCGCGAAGGCCCAACGCGGATCCGCGCGCCACGAAGGGCAATCAGCCGCCCCGAACGGTCGGTTTATAATCGTCCGATAGTCTCAAAAACAGGCACGAGCAGACGACATGGAAGCCAAACCTCCCCGCCGCACGCGCGAACGGATTCTCGAACTATCGTTGAAGCTCTTCAACGAGATCGGCGAGCCGAACGTCACGACGACGACGATCGCCGAGGAAATGGAAATCAGTCCGGGCAACCTGTACTACCACTTCCGTAACAAAGACGACATCATCAACAGCATCTTCAGCCAGTTCGAGCAGGAGATCGAGAAGCGTCTGCGTTTTCCGGACGATCATCGCGCGACCATCGACGAAATGTGGTCGTATCTGCAGTACATGGTCGACTTCACCTGGCGCTACCGTTTCCTGTATCGCGACCTGAACGACCTGCTCGCGCGCAATCGCACGCTCGAAACACACTTCAAGCAGATCATCAGCCACAAAGTGCGCTTTGCCAGCCAGTTCTGCGAGCAACTCGTCGCCGATGGCGAAATGGTCGCGACGCCCGACGAGATCAAGGTGATCGCCACCAACATCGGCGTCATCGCGACGTACTGGCTCTCCTACCAGTTCGTGATGAATCCGCGCAAGTACAACGAGCAGGAAACGATTCGCGCCGAACTGCATCAGGTGAGCGTGCAGATCGTCTCGCTGATGGCGCCCTATCTGCGCGGCCGCTCGCGCGAGCTGTTCGACGATCTGGTGTCGGGCAAGCATCCGCAGCGCGAGTTCTACGACTTTCTGCCGCCGCGCGAACCTCGCAACGAACAGAAGGACAGCTGAAGATGAAGGCGGTATGTGTGTATTGCGGATCGTCCGATGGCGCGAAGCCGCTCTATCGTGAAGCGGCAAAGTCATTCGGACGCGCGCTCGTCGCCGCGAACCTGTCGCTCGTATACGGCGGCGGCAAGGTCGGCCTGATGGGCGTGATCGCCGACGAAGTGATGGCGGCAGGCGGCCGCGCGATCGGCGTGATTCCGGAGTTGCTGGTCAACAAGGAAGTCGGCCACGACGGCCTGTCGGAGCTGCACGTGGTGCCCGACATGCACCATCGCAAGAAGATGATGGCCGATCTCGCCGATGCGTTCGTCGCGCTGCCAGGCGGCGCGGGCACGCTCGAAGAACTGTTCGAAGTCTTTACGTGGGCGCAGCTCGGCTATCACCGCAAGGCCGTCGCGGTGCTGAACATCGACGGCTTCTACGATCCCCTCATTTCGATGCTCGAACACACGGTGCAGGAAGGCTTCATGCGCCAGACCTACTTCGACATCCTGCAGATCGACAGTGACCCCGCGGCGCTGATCGCGAAGCTACGGCGCTACCAGCCGCCCGTCGCCGACAAATGGGCTGACCGGCGCGAGCGCGTGTAGCGCACGCTTGTGAGCCGCATCCACGCTTCGCAGCGAGAGGCAGACATGACGAAAGTGGTTCTCATCACGGGCGCGAGCCGCGGCATTGGCCGCGCGACGGCGCGCCTGCTCGGCGCGCGCGGCTGGTCGGTGGGCCTCAACTACGCGTCCAACGAAGGCGCCGCGAAAGAAGCCGCCGCCGAAGTCGGACGCGCGGGCGGCCACGCGCGCGTCATTGCGGGCGACGTCGCGGACGAAGCGCAGGTGATCGACGTGCTCGATGCGCTCGAGCACGCTTCGGCCGCATCGACACGCTCGTCAACAACGCGGGCATCGTCGCGCCGTCGATGCCGCTCGCCGACATGGACGCCGCGCGCCTCAAACGCATGTTCGACGTCAACGTGTACGGCGCGTATCTGTGCGCGCGCGAGGCGGCGCGGCGCATGTCGAAGGATCGCGGCGGACGTGGCGGCGCGATCGTGAACGTGTCGTCGGCGGCGGCGCGCCTGGGCTCACCGAACGAATACGTCGACTATGCGGGCTCGAAAGGCGCCGTCGACACGATGACGATCGGCCTCGCGAAAGAACTCGGCCCGCAAGGCATCCGCGTGAACGCGGTGCGCCCGGGCCTGATCGACACCGAGATCCATGCAAGCGGCGGCCGCCCCGACCGCGCGGCGGTGCTCGGCGCGCAGACGCCGCTCGGCCGCCCCGGCACCGCCGACGAAGTCGCCGAAGCAATCGTCTGGCTGTTGACCGACGCGTCGTCGTACGTGAATGGCGCGCTGCTCGACGTTAGCGCCGGCCGCTGACCTCTCTTGCTCCGCTGCAAACCAGCCGCCAGGCCGGCGGCAGTGCTGCCGCCAGTGCGCCTTGCACGCCGCTCGGCGCGAACGACGGGTAAGCCGCGAAGCAATCGGCTAGAACGACGACCCAGGTTGGCGCAAGAACGCGATTTCTTCGTCGCTGGACGCGCGGCCGAGCAGCGCATTGCGATGTGGAAAGCGCCCGAACCGCTCGACGATGGCCGCATGCCGCACGGCCGAGCGCTCATACGAAGGATCGAGCCCTAGCGGCGTGAGCAGCGTGTAAAGACGCACGCCTTCGCGCTGGCCTTCGATAGTTTCGTCATGTTCGAACGGGATATAGGCGAATGCCCGGTGATACACCGTCGGCAGCAGCACGTCGCTGCCGTCCGCGACCATGCACCGCGCGATGCGCAACGCCTGCGCGTCGCCGTCGTACATGCGCGCCGTGCGCCGCCGGCAGTTACGCGTGAGCTGGTCGAGCACGATCACGAGCGCGAGCGAACCGAGCGGCGTCGCGAGCCACGCGTCGAGCTCATGCGCGAGCGCCGCGTCGATCAGCGCGCCGAAGCGCTCGCGCAGCATGGCGTCAAACGCGTCGTTGCGCTTGAACCAGCGCTTGTGGTCGCGGCCGAATTCGTCCGAACCGGGTGCGCCGAACCATCCGTCGAGCACGTCGCGTGCTCGCGCGTCGAGCGCCGCGTAATCCGCCTGCGACGAATACGCCGGCGCGACGCCTCGCTCGCTCATGCAAGCTCCAGCACGAGGCGCCGCGTACGCGCGCTTTTCTTTTCGAGCTTCGCGACGCGCAGCACTCCGATTTCCTGCGTGTTGCGCACGTGCGTGCCGCCGCACGGCTGCAGATCGACGCCGTCGATGCGCAGCAGCGCACGCGGCCAAGGCCCATCGGCGGCTTGACGCTCATCGTGCGGACCAGTTCGGGGCGCGTGGCCATTTCGTCGTCGGTGATCCACTGCGTCGCGACGCCATGCGCGCCGCCGACGAGTTCCGCGAGCCGCGCTTCGACCTGCGCGCGCTCGATCGGCTCGACGGTGGCGAAGTCGAGCCGCGCGTAGTCGGCCGTGATACTGCAGCCGTCGACGGGATACGGCAACACCGCGCACATCAGATGACTCGCCGTGTGCAGGCGCATGTGCCGATAGCGCCGCCCCCAGTCGATCTGCGCCGTGACTTTCTGGCCGACGACGAGCTGCGCGAGCAGCGCTTCCTGGCCGGGCGCGGGAATGTGAACGGCGTCGTCGGGGGTCGCGCCTTCGAATTTCGCCTTACGGGTGTCGGCGATCTCGATGCGCGTGGCGTCGGCAAGCGTCAGTGCGCCCATGTCCCCCGCCTGGCCGCCGCCAAGCGGATAGAACACGGTCTGGTCGAGATGGATGCCCTGCTCGTCGATGGCGGTGATCGCTGCGTCGCAGTGGGTCAGATAGGCGTCGTCGCGGAACAGCGCGCGCGTCGTCATGGGGAGTCTCCTGTCATTCGTCGTGCCAGCGGACATTATGCCGATCCCGCCGATGCCCGCCGCGTTCAGATCGGCTCACGCCCGGCAGAACTGTACTGGGCGCTTCAGCACGACGCTTTCACACGACTTGACGAGCCACGACGCTCAACCGGGATGATTGCGCATCCAGTCGGCCGTATCGAAGAACGAATGCAGCAGGCGTTCGCGCAGCGGCTCGGGCAGGCCGACATCTTCCATCGCCCACGCCATGCAGCGCAGCCACTGATCGCGCTCGACCGACGCGATCTGAAACGGCAGATGCCGCGCGCGCAGTCGCGGATGGCCAAACCGGCTGATGTAGTGATCGGGACCGCCGAGCCAGCCGCACAGGAACCAGAACAGCTTGTCGCGCGAGCCGTCCAGCGTGGCGGGATGCAGCTTGCGGATGCTCGCAAAGTCGGCTTCGAGGTCCATCAGGTCGTAGAAACGGTCGACGAGTTCGCGCACGCGCGCCTCGCCGCCTACGAGTTCGAAGGCCGTCGGTTGCGACGGTGCTTCGTCAATCGGATCAGTCATACGGGCAACGACACAGTCAAAGGGATTTCAGGGCGGCGCGCCTGGTGCGGCAGCGCAATCACGCGTCGCGCAGCGATTGCAGCGCGGGCCGCATCAGCACGTGGCGCAAGCTCAGCCAGCCGCCGACGGCCGCGCACGCGACGCCCGCCGCCACGCCCGCCGGAATCAGCCACGGGTTGAAGTCGATCGAAAAATCGAACACGCGCGACGCGAGCACGAAGCCGATCACCTGCGAGCCAACGGCGGCCATCAGGCCCGCCAGCGCGCCGACCGCGACGAACTCCGCAACCTGCACCGCCCGCACCTGCCGGTGCGAGGCGCCGAGCGCGCGCAGCAGCGCGGATTCTCGCATACGCTCGTCGCGCGTGCCCGCGAGCGCGGCGTACAGCACCAGCACGCCCGCGATCAGCGTGAACGCGAACAGGAACTGCACGGCGCCGATCACCTGGTCGATCACGCGCTGCACCTGCGCGAGAATCGGCGCGGTATCGATGGCCGTCAGGTTCGGATACTGGCCGATCAGCCCGTCGATCACCGTGCGCCGCTCGGGCGGCACGTGGAAGCTGGTGATGAAGGTCGCCGGATAGTCCTGCAGCGCGGCAGGCGGCATCACGACGAAAAAATTGACCTTGAACGAGCCCCAGTCGAGCTTGCGGATGCTGGTGACGGGCGCATCGACGGTGAGGCCCGTGACGTCGAAGCGCATCGTGTCGCCGACCTTCACCTTCAGCAGCTTCGCGAGCCCCTGCTCGATCGAGATCTGCGGCTTCGTCGCGCCGCCGTACCAGTCGCCCGACACGATGCGGTTGTCATCGGGCAGCTGCGTCGTGTACGACAGGTTGAACTCGCGATCGACCAGCCGCCGCGCATCCTCGCTCTTGAACTCGTCGGGATTGACGGGCTTGCCGTTGATCGCCGTCAGCCGGCCGCGCACCATCGGCGCGAGCTCGATGCCGGGAAAACCGTGCGCGCCCAGATACTGCGTGACGAGATCGCGCTGGTCGGGCTGGATGTCGATGATGAACTCGTTGGGCGCGTCGGGCGGCGTCGAGCGGTGCCAGCCTTCGATCAGGTCGTTGCGCGTCATTGCGATCAACAGCAGGCACATGAGGCCGATGGCGAGCGCGGTGATCTGCAGCGCGCTCGCATTCGCGCGGCGCTCCAGCGACGCCAGCGCATAGCGCCAGCCGATGCCCACCGCGAGGCGCTCGCTGCGCACGATGCGCGCGGAACTCCACAGCGCGAGCCGCGCGAGCAGCGCGAACAGCAGCAGCCCGCCCGCGAATCCGCCCGCGACGATGCCGCCGATCTTCAGCTCACCCGCCGCGAGAATCAGCAGGCCCGCGAACAGCGCGACGCCGAGCGCGTACGCCGCCCACGCGGTGCGCCCCTCGTCGCCCCACTCGCGGCGCAGCACGCGCACGGGCGGCACGTGCGTGAGAGGCAACAGCGGCGGCAGCGCGAAGCCGATCAGCAGCACGAGACCTGCCGCGATGCCTTCGAGCGCCGGCCAGACGCTCGGATAAGGCAGATTCACGTCGATCAGGCTGCCGAGCCACCAGAACAGCGCCAGGTGACCGCCGAAACCGAGCACCACGCCCGCCGCGCCGCCGAGCAGACCGAGTCCCGCGAATTCGAACACAAACAGCGCTCGCAAGGTCCGCTGGCTCGCGCCGAGACAGCGCATCGCCGCGCAACTGTCCAGATGCCGCCGCATGTAGCGATGCGCCGCCATCGCGATCGCCACCGCCGCGAGCAGCGCCGTCAGCAGCGACACGAGCGTCAGAAAGTGGCTCGCGCGGTCGAGCGTCTGACGGACCTGCGGCTGGCCGTCCTGCAGCGACTCCAGCGCATAGCCGCGCATCTTGCCGTTGTCGACGCGCTCGTGCGCCCATTTCGCGAATGCAGCGACCGACGCGTCGCTGCCGGACACCAGCAGCCGGTACGTCACGCGGCTGCCGTAGCCGACGAGTCCCGTCGACGCCAGCTCGTCGGCACGCATCATCAGGCGCGGCGAGAAATTGACGAACGCGAAACCGCGATCCAGCTCGCGCGTGATCAGCGCGCCGATCGTGAAATCGCGCCCGCCCACTTTGACCTTGTCGCCGATGCGCGCCTTCAGCGCGTCGAGCATCTGTTGATCGACCCACACGTCGCCGGGCGGCGGGATGCCGCGCACCTCGCGCTCGGGCCCGCCCGGCGCGAGCGCGATTTTCAGCGCGCCGCGCAGCGGGTAGCCCGCCGACACGGCCTTCACGGCGGCCAGACGCGAAACCGGCTGTGATCCAGGCTGTGACCCAGTCTGTGCAGCCACCGAGTTCACCATGCTCGGGAAGATAGCTGTCGTCGCCGTGTCGAGGCCGAGCGCGTGCGCCTTGTCGGCGAATTGCGGATCGACGGAATGATCGGCGCGCACGATGAAGTCAGCGGCAATCATCTGCCGCGCATCGCGCTCGAGCCCCTGGTGCAGGCGGTCGGCGAGAAAGCCGACGCTCGACAGCGCGGCGACGGCCAGTACGAGCGCGAGCAGCAGCATCGTCAGCTCGCCCGCGCGCCAGTCGCGCGCGGTCATGCGCAGCGACTGTTGCAGCAGATGACCGAGCGACAGCCGGTGCGCGGACGCGCGCCGCTCATGAGGAGAATGCGGAGGTCCGGAACGAAGCTCGGGCAAAGCCTCGGTAGTGACGCGCTCGGCTTCGCTCAATCGTGTCGGCTCCGGGCGAGTCGCGACACCATGTGCGTCGCCATGCCGCGAAAGCCGCCCTGCACGCCGCGCCACAGGCGCGGCAGCGCCCAGCTCGCGAGCACCAGAAAGCCGACCAGCAGCACGAGGAACAGCACGGGGACGAACAGCGCGAGCAACAGCCCGCCGAATACGAGCCCGTCTTCCGCCGACGACGTGACGACGTTCGACACCGGCTCCGGCGACAGATTGATCAGCGCGCGCGTGCCCGCCTTGGTCAGATGCGAGGCGCCCGCGAGCGTGCCGCCAGCCAGCGCGGCGATCGTCATCAGCGCCGGGTCGGCGTGGCCCAGCGCGCCGACGGCGAGCACAGCGCCCGCCGGAATACGGATGAACGTGTGGACCGCGTCCCAGAGCGAATCGAAGGCGGGGATTTTATCGGCGAGAAATTCAGCGATGGTCAGCACGGCCGCCGCGCCGATCACCCACGGCGACTGCAGCACGGACAGCGTATCGGGGAGATGGATGAAACCGGCGCGTCCGAAGACGCCCGCAATCAGCACAGTCAGATAGAGACGCAAGCCGCTGCCCCACGAGAGGCCCGCCGCAAGCGAAAGAGGTTCAAGCATGGCTGCCTCCGAGGCACGCGTCGCGTGCCGTCAGTTCCGGCGGCTCAAGCCATGGAACGGTGGGAAGCGCCAGAGGCTCCGCCCGCCGAAGCCGCCGGACCCGCGCATCAAGGCCGCGCGGAGCAATTTCAAGGGGATTTCCGTCTCATTATAGCCACGTCAATTCGCCGGCCGCATAACGGGGCGGCCGTTTTGTGCATGTTTGTGGCGAGATTACGGCAGTTTTCCGATGATGCGGGCGGTCAACGCCGCCCGCATCGCACGCCTTCGCGGGCCTCAGTGCCCGGACGACAGCTTGAGCCCGATCAGCCCGAAAACGATCAGCACCGCACTGCCGACGCGCGCGGCCGTCACCGCCTCACCCATCATCACGATGCCAAAAATGAACGCGCCAACCGCGCCGATGCCCGTCCAGACGGCGTAGGCCGTGCCGAGCGGCAACTGGCGCATCGCCATTGCCAGCAGCACAAAACTGCCGAGCGCCGTCACGACCGTGAACACCGACGGCCAGAAACGGGTGAAACCATCGGAATTCTTAAGACCCGCGGCCCATGCCACTTCCAGCAAGCCAGCGACAAAGAGAAGAATCCAGGACACAAGACGTACTCCCATTGGATGATGGGGCCGTCCCCGTTGATAGCGGATGCAGCAGGGTCGTCCCTGCTGCCACCATTATATCAAGATAGGCCGAAAATCAGGTCGGCGTTATAAGTCAAACGATATGAAGCGACGCGCTGCCGCACCGTGCGCGCAGCGTCACACGACGCCGACCAGCCGGTAACCGACGCCCGTCTCCGTGACGATATGCTCGGGCTGAGCGGGATCACGCTCGAGCTTTTGCCGCAAATGCGCCATGTAGATGCGCAGATAGTGATGGCTTTCGACGTGCGACGGCCCCCACACGTCGCGCAGCAGTTGCCGGTGCGTGAGCACGCGGCCGGCGTGGCGCACGAGCGTCGCGAGCAGCCGGTATTCGAGCGGCGTCAGATGCACGGCTTCGCCGTCGCGCGTCACCTGGCGCAACGCGAGGTCGACGCTCACGCCGCCGAAGTGCACCTGCGGCGTCTCGTTCGAGCCAGCCTGATTGCGCCGCCGCATATGCGCGCGAATCCGGGCAAGCAGCTCGGACACGCCGAATGGCTTGGTCAGGTAGTCGTCGGCGCCGGCGTCGAGCGCGGCCACTTTCTCGCTTTCCTGCGTACGCGCCGACAGCACGATCACGGGCAACTCGCTCCAGCCGCGCAGCTCGCGGATCACATCGAGCCCGTCGGTGTCCGGCAGGCCGAGATCGACGATCACCAGATCGGGCTTGCGCGTCGCCGCTTCGATCAGCCCTTGTTTGCCCGTCTGCGCGTCGTACACGACGATGCCCTCGCCTTCCAGCGAAGCGCGCACGAAACGGCGAATCTGTTGTTCGTCTTCGATCAGTACGACAGTGATGCTCAGCTCGCTCATGAGTGGGTGTTCGGATGCGTGTCGGCTTGTTGTGGGTAAGGCGCGCCCGCGCCCGGCGCCGTTGCTGCATGGGGGGCATCGGAGGCGGCATGCAGCGCCGCGGATGGCGCGCCGTCGTCGAGAGCATCGTCTGGCTCTTCGCCGATGCCGTCCGGCACGGGCGGCGGCGGCTCGACGGGCAGCGTGAACCAGAAGCGCGCGCCTTCGATGCGCCCGTCGGCGGCAACGCGGTTGGCCGCGCCAATTTTACCGCCATGCGCCTCGGCAATCGCCCGGCAGATCGCGAGCCCGAGGCCGATGCCGGGCTTCGCCGATTCCTTCTCGCCGCGCGTGAACTTCTCGAAGATGCGCGCTTCCATGCCGGCCGGCAGGCCCGGCCCGACATCGTCGACGCATACGCGCACCAACGGCTTGCCGTTGTCGTCGATGCGCTGCGCGCTGATCGTCAACGGCGTATCGGGCGGCACGTATTTCGCCGCGTTCTCGAACAGGTTCGCGAACAGGCGCTCCAGCAGCACGGCGTCGAGCTGCAGCAGCGGCAGATCGGCGGGCAGCGACACCTGCACGGGATGCCGCGCGAGCGTGCGCCGGCAGTCGCGCAGCGCCGACCCGACGGTTTCCTCCAGCAGCGACCACTGACGGTTCAGCTTCAGGCTGCCTGCCTGCAGACGCGCCATGTCGAGCAGATTCGTGACGATGCCCGTCATGCGCAGCGCTTCTTCATGGATCGCATCGACGAGTTCGCCTTGCGCGGCGTCGCGCGTATCGCGGTTCTGTTCGGCCAGCATCGACGAAAAGCCGACGATCGCCGTGAGCGGCGTGCGCAGGTCGTGCGAAATCGCTGACAGCAGCGAGTTGCGCAGCCGCTCCGACTCCATGCTGACGAGTGCATCGCGCGCGATATCGACGTAGTGCACGCGCTCCAGCGCCAGCGCGATCTGCGCCGCGAACGCCTCGAGCATGCGCTGCTGCTCGGGCACGTCGAGTTCGCGCTCGTCCTGCATGACGACGGCGAGCACGCCGCGCGTGCGCATCGGCGCGCGCAGCGGCAGATACAGCGCTTTCGCGGCGGGCAGCGTATCGGTGCCGTGGCCCGCCGGCTTCTGCTGATCGTAGACCCATTGGCCGACATCGACGTCGAGCGACGCGGCATCGAGCATGATGTTCTCATCGGGATCATCGATCTTCTGCTTCACCTGGTCCATGCTGTCGGGCAGCAGCACCGCGACGCGCGCGCGGAACACCTCGCTCACGTGCCGGCTGCCGATACCGACGATCTGCTCGGTGGTCAGCGCCGCGGCGAGTTCGCGCGCCATCGCGTACATCGCGCCCGTGCGCTGCTCGCGCCGCCGCGCGACGCTCGCCTCGCGCCGCAGGCTCGACGTCGATGCCGATCACGAGCGACGTCAGCAGCATGCCGAAGAACGTCAGCAGATATTGCGTGTCCGTCACCGAGAACGACATGCGCGGCGGCACGAAGAAGAAATCGAACGCCGCGACGGACAGGAACGACAGCAGCACGCCCGGCCCGCGCCCGAGCTTCATGGCCGTGAAGACCACGCCGAGCAGGTACAGCATCACGAGATTGGCGAGATCGATGCGGTCGATCAGCTGGTTCGCGATTAGCGTGACGCCCGCGCAGATTGCGACTGCCCATGCGTAGCTGCGCGGCGGCGAACGACGGTCGCGTCCGGCGCTCAGCGCTTCGCGCCAGGCACGCGCGTCGTCGCTCACGCGCCGCTCGCGCGTCGTGCCCGCCTCGTCGCCGCTCGCGCGGATCAGCGTGAGATCGAGATCGCTTGCGCGTTGCGCGAGCCGCTCGCCGAACGGGCGGCGCAGCCACCGCGCGAAACCCGTCGCCGCCGAGCCGCCCGCGACCAGCTTCGACACGTTGCGCACGCGCGCGTAGCCGATCAGCGTCGCGACGGCATCCGCGCCTGCGAGCGTGGCGGTTTCCGCGCCGAGTTCGGCGGCGAGCTTGAGGGCATCGAGCGTGCGTTCGCGGCGCGCGTCGGACAGGCGCTGCAGCTTCGGCGTTTCGACATAGACGGCGATCCAGTCGGCTTTCAGGCTCGCCGCGAGACGCGCCGCCGCGCGCACCAGCAGCGGCGCCTCGGGACCGGGACCGACGCACACCAGCAGCCGCTCGCGCGCCTGCCAGATGCGTTGAATGGAACGGTCGGCGCGATACTCGCGCATCTGCGCATCGACGCGGTCGGCGGTGCGGCGCAGCGCCAGTTCGCGCAGCGCGATCAGGTTGCCTTTGCGAAAGAAGTTGCGCACCGCGCGCTCGGCCTGCTGCGGCATGTAGACCTTGCCGTCGCGCATGCGGTCGAGCAATTCTTCGGCGGGCAGATCGACGAGCGTCACTTCGTCGGCGCGATCGAACACGCGGTCGGGCACCGTCTCCCACACGCGGATGCCCGTGATCTGGCCGACCACGTCATTGAGGCTTTCGAGGTGCTGGACGTTGACGGTCGTGTAGACGTCGATGCCTGCGTCGAGCAGTTCGTAGACGTCCTGCCAGCGCTTGGCGTGCCGCGCGCCCTGCACGTTGGAGTGCGCGAGTTCGTCGACGAGGATCAGTTGCGGCTTACGTTCGAGCGCCTTGTCGAGGTCGAACTCGGCGAGGAGCCGGTTGCGATATTCGATGCGCGCGGGCGGCAGGACGTCGAGACCTTCGAGCAGCGCGGCTGTTTCGGCGCGGCCGTGCGTTTCGGCGATGCCGACGACGACGTCGATGCCTTCTTCCTTGCGGCGCCGGGCTGCTTGCAGCATCGCATAGGTCTTGCCCACGCCCGCTGATGCGCCGAAGAAAATCTTGAGCTTGCCGCGCTGGCGTTTTTCTTCTTCTCGTTGGAGTTTGTCGAGGAGCTCGTCGGGGTCGGGGCGGGACATAGTCTTTTCATGCACTTTCGTGCAGGCTTTTTCATGCACTTTCGTGCGGGTATGGTGACATGTTTCGATGTTTGTCGTATCGGGCGGTAGCGCCTACGCGGCGCGGGCGTTGCCGGTGTGTGTTTGTCCTTTGCGCGGGCATCCGCGTTGTGCCTTCGTGGCGCAGGTGTTGACGGTGTGTGTTGCCTCTGCACGGGCATCCGCGTTGCGCCTTCGCGGCGCGGGCGTTCCCGGCGTGGGTTGCCCTTTGCGCGGGCATCCGCGAGGCGCCTACGCGGCGCGGGCGTTGCCCCTGTGCGGGGCGGCACCTACTTTTCTTTGCAGCGGCAAAGAAAAGCAGGCAAAAGAAAGCCGCTCACACCGAGCCGCTTGACACTTACCCACGGGCCCTCAACGTCCCCATACTTCTTTCGTTCGCGCTTCGCTCAATGTGCGC
>NZ_JACFYJ010000329.1:0-292 GCF_037126505.1 Paraburkholderia bengalensis | reverse complement strand
GGGCATCCGCGATGGCGGTGTTTGCTGCGCAGGCTTTTCTGATGTGTGTTCGCCCTCTGCGCTGGCATCCGCGATGGTGTCTTTGCTGCGCAGGCTTTTCTGATGTGTGTTCACCCTCTACGCGGGCATCCGCGATAGCGTCTTTGCTGCGCAGGCGTCTTTGTTGCGCGCTTGCCGTTTTCGCGGGCATCCTCGATGGCGCCTCGCGGCGCAGGCGTTGCCCCTGTGCGGGGCGGCACCTACTTTTCTTTGCCGCCGCAAAGAAAAGTAGGCAAAAGAAAGCGGGCTCACA
>NZ_JACFYJ010000328.1:0-292 GCF_037126505.1 Paraburkholderia bengalensis | reverse complement strand
GCGAGCACCGCGATCGCGCGCAGGCCGTCGAGCTGGACGATGCGTCGGTTGTGAGAAGGCGTTGCGGGCAGGGTGCTGGCTGTCATGAACGTCCGTGTACGCGGGTGGTGCCCAATAGTCAGGCGTCCACGAGAGCTTCGTGATAAATAGACGCGACCCGGTCGGCAATCACAGGACTATCGAAATTGGCCGCCGCATACGCACGGCAGGCATCGGCATCGGGCAATTTCATCGATCCGTCGAGCGCTCGCGCGAGGCCCTCGGCGATCGCCCCGGCGCCCGTCGAAGGCAG
>NZ_JACFYJ010000327.1:0-348 GCF_037126505.1 Paraburkholderia bengalensis | reverse complement strand
AAACTTCAGCGCCCCTTTGCGGCAAACTCTGTGCAGGTTGTCTTGCCGTACAGGGCAGCGCCCCGACCGAAAACCAACGCGTAGCGACGGTTTCCCGTGTGGCGCGAATGCCTACACAGAGTTTGCCGCACAGGGCATGTGCCATTCGCTGGCGTGCGCCCCGGTGTGGGTGGTGATGCGGGTGAGGCGAATGGATGGACCGCTGGCAACGAGCGGGGGAGTACGCTGCCGTGCGAAGTGTGGGGACGTGGAGAGCCCGTGGGTGAACACACGCACTGGCGGTGTGAGCGGCTTTCTTTTGCCTGCTTTTCTTTGCCGCTGCAAAGAAAAGTAGGTGCCGCCCCGCAC
>NZ_JACFYJ010000326.1:0-353 GCF_037126505.1 Paraburkholderia bengalensis | reverse complement strand
TCCCCATGTTGCATGCGGCAACGCTCCGGCTTTTGCTAGCTGCCAACGCGCTCGTCGTGCGCCTCACCCGCTTCACCTGTGCGTACACCGGTTGGCCGCGTGCGTAGCTAATGCGTTCTTATGCGGCAAACTGTATGAAGGTTGTCTCGCCGTCAGAGGCAGCGCCCGAACCGAAACCCATCGCAATGTGAAGCCTTCGCGTGCGGCGCGATGGCCGACACAGAGTTTGCCGCATGGCGGCCCAAACCATATGGCGTGCGTGATCGTCGTACGGATGTGCGAAGTGGATGAGACGCGCTCTACCGCGTTGGCAGCTGATGTCGACCGGAACGCTGCCGTACGAAGTGTGGGGG
>NZ_JACFYJ010000325.1:0-353 GCF_037126505.1 Paraburkholderia bengalensis | reverse complement strand
GGCTTTCTGTACCAGAGCACATCCGCTGCGACGTTTCAGCCGCATGCGCCGAATCTGGGCCACACGTATCAGATGAAGGACGGCGGCATCTACGCGAGCTTCTGGGGGCTGAAGGGATCGGAGGACCTCGGCGGCGGCTACAAGATCAACTTCAAGCTGCAAGGCGTATTCAACACGACGAACGGCAGGTTCGGCCTGTCCGATACGCCCGGCACGACGGCGATCTTCAACCAGTTCGCGACGGTCGGCGTGTCCAGTCCGTACGGCACGTTCGACGCCGGCCGGCAGATCATCCCGATGATCTACGCGATGGCTGAAACCGATGTGCGCGGCGCACAGTACTTCGGCAGTAT
>NZ_JACFYJ010000324.1:0-356 GCF_037126505.1 Paraburkholderia bengalensis | reverse complement strand
ATGCGCAGATGGTCGACGATCGAGCGCGACGCGCGGTCGCTCTGCGAAATCGTCATGCGGCGAATCGCGCGCACGTGGATGAAGATGTTCTTGATCGTGTCCAGAATGATCTGCGACTTCGACAGCTCGACGATCGCCTGGTGGAACGCGATGTTCGCATCCGAGTACTCGGCGATATGCTCGGCCGGCGTCGAATCGCGAAACTGGTCGAACATATGGCGCAGCTTCGCGATTTCTTCGTCGGTAGCATGCAGCGTGGCAAGCCGCGCGGCCATGCTTTCGAGCGCGGCCCACATCTGCACCATCTCGACGATCTCGCGCTTGCTCTTGCGCACGATGTAGATGCCGCGGCGCGG
>NZ_JACFYJ010000323.1:0-357 GCF_037126505.1 Paraburkholderia bengalensis | reverse complement strand
ACCTCGCGCGCCACGCGCGTCACCTCGGAGGCGAACGAGCGCAACTGATCCACCATCGTGTTGATCGTGTTCTTCAGTTCGAGGATTTCGCCCTTGACGTCGACGGTGATTTTCTTTGAGAGATCACCCGCGGCCACGGCCTTCGTCACTTCGGCGATGTTGCGCACCTGCGCCGTCAGGTTGCCACCCATCGAATTCACCGAGTCGGTCAGATCCTTCCACGTGCCCGCCACGCCCTGCACATCGGCCTGGCCACCGAGCTTGCCTTCCGTGCCGACCTCGCGCGCCACGCGCGTCACCTCGGAGGCGAACGAGCGCAACTGATCCACCATCGTGTTGATCGTGTTCTTCAGTTCG
>NZ_JACFYJ010000322.1:0-362 GCF_037126505.1 Paraburkholderia bengalensis | reverse complement strand
GTGCGTGCCCTTTGCGGGGGCATCCGCTCTTTGTCTCTGGTTGATTAGCGTTGCCCCTGTGCGGGGCGGCACCTACTTTTCTTTGCAGCGGCAAAGAAAAGCAGGCAAAAGAAAGCCGCTCACACCGCCAGCCCGCGCCGTTACCCACGGGCTCTCCACGTCCCCACACTTCAGACGGCAGTACGCTTGTTCATGTTCGTTGCCAACGCGCTCACCGCGCGCATCACCCGCCTCATCCACCCGTACAGCGGCTAGCGCTTTCGAAACTTCAGCGCCCCTTTGCGGCAAACTCTGTGCAGGTTGTCTTGCCGTACAGGGCAGCGCCCCGACCGAAAACCAACGCGTAGCGACGGTTTCCCGTG
>NZ_JACFYJ010000321.1:0-373 GCF_037126505.1 Paraburkholderia bengalensis | reverse complement strand
GCGAGCGATTCGACGGACAGTTCTTCGTTGTGCGAGAGGTCTTTGATGGTCAGCGAGGTCATGGTGAATCTCCTTGAATCGGGCGTGAGAAGAGAGCGAGTCGTTTGCGATTTACAGCACAGCCTGGAGGCCGCCGAAGTTCTGGATCGTCGGGATCACGACCTTCGTGTCGGTCTGCGTGACAGGCGCCACGACGACAGCCGGGCTGGCGAAGCCGCCACCGAATGCAGCATTCGTGTTGAAGGCGTTGACGTTGCTGCCGCCACGCACGGACGCGAGCGATTCGACGGACAGTTCTTCGTTGTGCGAGAGGTCTTTGATGGTCAGCGAGGTCATGGTGAATCTCCTTGAATCGGGCGTGAGAAGAGAGCGA
>NZ_JACFYJ010000320.1:0-393 GCF_037126505.1 Paraburkholderia bengalensis | reverse complement strand
AAAGAAAGCGGGCTCACACCGCAGTCCTTGCCACCTACCCACGGGCCCTCAACGTCCCCATTCTTCATTCGTCCGCGCGCTGGCGACCGTGCGTTGCCCGCGCATTCCGCCGCGCCTCACGCGCTTCGCGCACTCACGTCACAACACGCATCCGTGAATAGCGCGCGCCCCATTGCGGCAAACTCTGTGTAGGCCCGCTGCACGACACGACCATCGCTTCGCGATATCCATACCATTCGGGCGCTGACATCTGCGGCGAGACGACCTACACAGAGTTTGCCGCACAGGGCGATAAAGGCCAGACGGGGCTCGCGTTTGCGCGGGCGCGTGGCGCGGGTGAAGCGCACTGCGAGCACGTTGGCAACAAAAACCGAACGGTGCGGAGCCGCGCGA